>DAOWGR010000098.1 GCA_030637365.1 Elusimicrobiota bacterium | reverse complement strand
TTTCAAAAGGAGCTAAGCTCCTTTTGCGCGGGCCATTGGGCCTACTAATTAAAAGGCCATTTAACCCTTACACAATGAAAGAAAGAGGTATAGAATATTAATATGAAAACAAAAATAATAATTTTTCCGATTTTAATGGCATTACTGTTCTCGCCCGCTTTAAATTGCGCTTTCGCGGGCGACGCTTTTTCAAGTCTTCAAAGCGCGAGCATTAGTCCCAATGCCGCCTTTGACGGTTCAAAATCATATTCCGGGTCATTTTTTGGAATGAAATCCGCGAGTAAAACAATCGCGGTAAAAGATGACACTCCGCCTGAAGAGCCGGAACCCGGCTCTTGGGAAAAACTAAAAGAACAGATTAAAGAAAACAAACCGACCATATTTATGTGCGCAGTGGGAGCGGGCATAGGATTTCTTTTGGCCGGCCCGGGAGGCGCCGCAATAGGCGCGGCCTCTTTTCTGGTGTTTTTACTTTTCGCGGATTTATAAGAAGTTACTTATCACTCTTTAAAAGAATCCACCGTATACACAAATATATCGGTGGATTCTTTTTTCCACGCCAAAGCCGGCAAACCGGCCTTTTCGGCGCAAAGCGAACTCAAAAATTCATCCCTGTTTTTAAAATGTTCCCAAACCTGAGGAAGATAAGTGCCGCTTGAATTTCCTTTTTTAATAAGAACTCCATGCTTTCCTTTTTCAACATCTTTATAACTTTCCACCTTAAGCATTGGTGAAAGAATTGAAATTTCTATTTTGATGTTTTTCAATTCTTCTTCACTTAAGGGGCTGAAGCGATGATCTTCAAAAGCCGCGGCGGAGGCAAAATTAATAACGGCGTCCAAAAGCGTATTCTTCGGCTCCATTGTTCCGATGCATCCGCGCAACGCGCCATTTTCGGTTAAAGTGACAAAAACCGCCGCGGGAACATTAAACCGCGGGACTTCGCTTAAAAACATGGTCATTTCTTTTTTATTTTTATGGCGATAAGCAATGCTTTGGCGCGCGTAATGAAGCAAATGATTTTTCATATCCTCGTTAAATTCTTCCGCGCCTGCGGACTTATTTTTATTTTCAATAAAAACACCGGCGCCGTACCCAACAACATTGGATTCATCACCTGAAATTTTTCCGGAATGAGTATATCTTAAAAGCTTAAAATCATCGGCTCCAAGCTCCATGCACGCCACAGTTCCCGCTATAATCGCGGCCTCTCCGCAAGCGGAGGTATCCATTTCATATCTCGCCTTGGAAAGAACCAGCTTATTGGCCAAATCAAAATAAGACAAATCACCGTTTTTTACCGCTATTCGCAAAGCTTCCATTATGGCCAAATCGGTTTTCACGGCCGTATCGCCCGTTGGATAATGAGATAAATCGCTTGAAATACAAATCAAAGTTTTTTTACCTTTAATCGCTTCAGCGACAACCTTGCCGACTTTATAAAGCGTTTTTAAATTTTTGGTATTTAAAACGATTGGAACTATTTTAAATTTCTTTTTTGATAAAACCTGCAAAAAAGGCAGTTGAACCTCAATTGAATGTTCTCCTTGATGAGCTTGGGGAATATTTTCAAAAACCTTGGACTTTTTTAATAAATCCCTCGTTATTTTAGAATCAATCTCAACTTGACCGAGGGGAGTTTCAAAAAAACCTTCTTCCATAAGAGCTGCCCCGTCCATATGCATGGTATGAGCCGCGCCAAAAAAAACAATAGTGTCAAAATCAATTTCTTTGATATGTGAAAAGCCTTCTCCCGCGACAGAGCCGGAATAAACATAACCGGCATGCGGAACCAAAAGTCCGTAAATTTTATTTTTTGACGGCTCTGTTTCTCTGAGATATGAAATAACATTGTCTTTAAGCTTTAAAGATTCCTTAGGATAAAACCTTCCCGCGACCGTGGCTTTTTTAATCATATAGCACACCTCCCAAAACTAAAACTAATTATACACAACTTCAATAATATTGAATAGCATATAACGATTAGAGATAGAACTATTTGACTCTTTATAACGCTATTAACGCATATTACCTTGTTTTTCATCTCGTAAAATCTTAAAATGGTATATATTGCGGTGGTTGTAGCTCAAAGGTGGAGCGTCCGTCTGTGGCACGGAAGGTTGCGGGTTCGAGTCCCGTCAGCCACCCAAACACTTTTATCATTCTTCAACGAGAAACAAAAGGATTTGTTTCTCGTTTCTATTTTACTCCACTGTTTTGTTAGAATAGATACTTATCTTTAGATACGTTTTTGGAGAAAACACATGGGAGTGAGTAATAGAGATTGGTTTAAGATTTCAGAAATAGATTCAAGAACTTTCGCAATAAGTGAACCGTACCACTGGGAAAAACCGAACTGCTACCTCTTCATCGGTGATAATTTTAACGCGCTTGTGGATACTGGCCTAGGCATAGGCGATATACGCGAGGTTGTACGCTCCATTTCAGACAAGCCTGTAAAAGTGATAACTACACATGTCCACTGGGATCATATAGGCGGACACACCCTTTTTGACACCATATTTGCGCATTCAGCGGATGCCGGTTGGCTTGAGCACGGTATTCCTTTGCCGAAAGAGATGATGCTGAAAGATGTGACGCGTGGCCTAAAAGAAAAAGAACTACCTGAAAATTTCGATATTAGAAAATACTCGTTTTACCATGGCTGTCCATCAGCCTTACTCAATGACTGCGAAAAGATAAGCCTAGGTTCTAGAACACTAAAGATACTGCATACACCAGGACACTCTCCCGGACATATCTGTATTTATGAAGAAGCCACAGGATACCTAGCTACTGGCGACATCTTTTATTCAGGCTGCATCTACGCTTTTTATCCCAGTACTGATCCCATTCTCTTGGCTGCATCTATAAAGCGCCTGGCGGCTCTGCCAAAGATTGGCAGGCTACTGCCAGGTCATAATATCCCATCACCACTGCCACAGAAACTGATAGACGCGGATATTGCGTTGGATAAACTTAGTCACGATGGTAAACTTCGCCATGGCTCTGGAGTTTATGAGCTGGCTGAAGGAATCTCTATCAAAATGTAGGTTAAATCTCCATCAGAGAGGTTCTAAACTGGGCTAGCCAGCCTCCCGTTCCCTTTTTTCTTTAATGGGATTTCACATATAAAAGATGATTGACCATTTTCCACAAGCGTTAACTGAATTTTTGAAAACTTAAGAACCCTATCTAGTTTTTCTTTATTTTCAATATAAAAATTATCTCCAATTTCTTTTAGTTTTTTAGGATCTCCGCTTTTTGCAAAGGTCAGATGCGGCGGGGGTGGATTTATACACTTTTTTCCATATGGCTTGCAATCAGGGAACAGCCTCATAACTCCCTTCATGATATCTATAAACGCTTTATCCGGACTTGGGCTTAAATAAGCTACTTCCGGAAAATAATTTACTTTGTAAAACTTATAATAAAACGGCTCTATGTTAGAAAAATGTGATTTTAAGTTTTCAATAATTTCTTTTGTTAAGTCATCCGGATGTTTAAAAGGAAAAAGAAGAGTAATATGAGGTGGCATCCATCCATACTTAGAATAAGAATATTTCTTTCTATAAGGATCAATAAAAGAAGAAATTTCATTAACAATTAAATCTATTGCTGTTGTTGTTTTTGATATCATAAGAAATGAAACAAAGCTATTTTTACAACTTTCCTAAAACAGGAATAAATCTCCAGGTTTTTTTATCATTTGAAAAAGGAATGTCAAAATAATATAGTCATTCCCGTCAAATTTTCCGACAATCCAATAGCTTATCTTACAATTTTAGCATTGATTCCAATGAGATTATCCATACAATTGAAGAAAGTAGACATTGTAGGTATCTTTATCATGTAAAAATTTAAGCCTCTTCACACTTTAGAAAGCGCTTTTTAGTAAATGCATAATAGTTGTGAATCTCGTTCAATAAGGCACCCTTCCGCTTCGTGTGCGAGCATATATGGCACGAAACCGATCTTGACTAACCCGACCAACTTTACCCGCCAAAATATTAAAGTCCCTAATTCCAGTGTTCTTGAGAATATTAGAATAGCTAAGGCTCTGTGGCAAAATTAATTAACCATTTGGCTGACTAATTTTTTAGCGAAACAAGGAACGAAGAGCGAATCTTTGCTTTTTTTGAATCTTTTCACTTTTGTATAATATGACCATATGGCGGGTAAAAATTATCGCAGAGTGGAGAGAGAACCGCATGATTCCGTGTTGGAAGCTTTGAAAGAATGCGGAAAGTGTTTAGCGTGGACGGCAAAGCTTATCAATTTATCCAAGAGTGGGGCTTCTTTTTCAACAAAAATGGTTTTAAAGAAAAGCCAAAATATTCACGCTCGAGTGAGAATCTTTAAAAAAGGAATCATGGAAGTACGCGGAAAAGTGGTTTGGATAAAAGAAAAGCTAAACACTACCGTATACGGAATTAAGTTTGACTCCATCAGACAGATAAAATAATTCAATTTAAATTAAAATGAAGTCAAATCATGTATGGGAAAATCAACAGTGTGATAATCTAATATAATACTCATGAAGTTTGTTTAACACAGGACCCAAAATCCTGTTAAACCCAATCCTTATCTGTCAGCGCGACATATATTACCATTCAATAAAAAATTGTCAATAGCGATATAGTGTGGTAAAATAATCCCTTCAAAAAATAGCAAACAAAAAGAAGAATCATATAGCATAGGTTTGTATAAGGATATTTAAGTAAATAAATTTAACTTTAACTGATAAAACAAAGATCCAATCCTTACAAATTGACAATTACTTTCTCAATTTGTAAGATATTTTTATGATTAAACGAACTCTTGAAAAAAAATTAAAAGCATTGGCTAAAAAATCTCCGGTCGTTACGGTTACCGGTCCCAGACAATCGGGAAAAACCACGCTTGTTCGCGCCACTTTTCCCAAATACAAATATGTCTCATTGGAGAATTTGGATACTAGGGAATTTGCAGTATCTGATCCTCGATTGTTTTTATCTAAATATCCTTCTCCCGTAATATTTGATGAAATTCAAAGAGCTCCATCACTTTTGTCGTATATTCAAACTATTGTGGATGAAGAGAAGCGCGAGGGAATGTATATATTAACAGGATCAAATAATCTCATGCTATTGGAAAGCGTTTCACAATCATTGGCCGGAAGGGTGGCGCTTTTGAATCTTCTGCCATTTTCAGCGGAAGAACTAGCTAAAGAACGAAGATTACCGTCCTCACTTGAGGAAAATCTTTTTAGAGGAGGATACCCGCGGCTTTATAATAAAAAACTTTCTCCGGAAGAGTTTTTTTCCGGATATGTATCCACTTATGTGGAACGCGATATAAGGCAAATTCTCAAAGTTTCAGATTTACATAAATTTCAAATATTTCTTAAAATGTGCGCCGCCCGATGCGGACAGCTTATTAATCTTTCATCTTTGGGCAATGACTGCGGCATTAATCATGGCACGGCTAAGGCATGGCTCTCAATTCTTCAAACCTGCTATATCGCGTATCTTCTTCCTCCACATTTTCAAAATATGGGTAAGCGCCTGATGAAAAGTCCAAAACTGTATTTTTATGATACCGGGCTACTTTGCCACCTGCTTGGGATACAAAACTCCAAAGAACTTACTGTTCATCCTATGCGAGGATATATTTTTGAATCATGGGTTTTGGGTGAACTGATGAAAAATCTGTTTAACAATGGTCGGCGCAACAATCTCTATTTTTGGCGCGACCATGTAGGGCATGAGGTAGACTGCCTTATCGATAATGGATTTAATAAAATGACCGCTATAGAAATAAAATCCTCCGTCACTCTTTATGAGGAACAATTGAAAGGTTTGAAATATTTTAAAACTCTTGCCACAAAAAAATCCGTGAATAATTTCCTTATTTATGCAGGACAAGAGAGCATGAAAAGAACTTCTGCCGAAACGATAGACTGGAAAACTTTCGGCACGAAAACAGCCGGCAAATTGGCAATCGGTTGAAAATGATTTTTACCCAATAGTTATATGCATGGCCGGAAATTAACCTTAACATAATAGTTGGTCGTTCGCATAGTTACCGACACTTTATGAAGCATAGCTTCCAATATTGTGAATCTCGTCCAATAAGGAACCCTTCTACTTCGCGTGCGAGCGTAATGGCACGAAACCGATCTTGACTTAACCCGACCAACTTTACCCGCCCAAATATTAAAGCCCCTAATTTCCAATGTTCTTGAGAATATTGGAATATCTGAAGGAAAATCTATAAAAGAGCGAATCTTTGCTTTTTTTGAATCTTTTCAGTTTTGTATAATATGGCCATATGGCGGGTAAAAATTATCACAGAGTGGAGAGAGAACCGCATGATTCCGTGTTGGAGGCTTTGGAAGAATGTGGAAAGTGTTTAGCGTGGACGGCAAAGCTTATCAATTTATCCAAGGGCGGGGCTTCTTTTTCAACAAAAATAGTTTTAAAGAAAGGCCAAAATATTCACGCTCGAGTGAGAATCTTTGAAAAAGGAGTCATGGAAGTACGCGGAAAAGTGGTTTGGATAAAAGAAAAGCTAAACACTACTGTATATGGAATTAAGTTTGACTCCATCAAACAAATAAAATAATTCAATTTAAATTAAA
>DAOWGR010000081.1 GCA_030637365.1 Elusimicrobiota bacterium | reverse complement strand
GGAAAAAACCCGATTTGACCGGTGATTTGAGTTTTCATAAAGGAATATCTCCGGATAATACAACCGGCAATGAAATTTCACCGGCGGATTTGGGCAAAGCCTTAAGAAAAATGGGCGGCGTGGATATTTACGCTTCGGACGCCTGCTTAATGCAAATGACGGAAGTGATTTATGAACTGAAAGACAGCGCTCCGGTAATAATAGGGTCTGAAGAAACCGAGCCCGCCGACGGCTGGCCATATAATCTTTTTCTGCGTAAACTTAAACGCCATTCCAATTTAGATTATAGCCATATAACCAAAGCCGCCACTCAAAGCTATGTGGAAAGCTATAAGACTAAAGGTAAATATGTAACATTGTCAGCCGTAAAAACTCAACCCTTGGCTCATATAAAAGACCTGACAAAAGACTGGATACGCTTAATTCCTCCAACGGAAAAAGAATTGATAAAAAAAGCAATGAAAGAAACAACACGCTTTAAAGGCGTGAATTCAAAAGACTTGATGCATTTTTTAAAGCTTGTTTCGGAGAAAACTCAATCTTCGCGTTTTAAAAATAAAGCGCTTGAAATAATAAATTACTTCACATCTGAAATGCTCATAGATAATGCGGTTATCGGAGATAATTACAAAGACGCTTATGGAATGGCAATTTATCTTCCGACTTATTATTACAGTTCAAATTACGGCAAAACAAAATGGGCAAAAGACAGCAATTGGGATGAATTCTTAAAATGGGTTATGGATATCAAAGAATCCGAATCTTCTTTGGAAATATGCGTTAAACCCAAAGAAGACGCTACCCTTGATGAAATAATAGATTATGCCGCCTGCAAAACGCGTGTTGAGCTCGGCCTTTAATAAATCTCTTTGGCGCGCATAAATAAAAATACCATGGAAGATAACCGGATAAACGCCTTGCCATCGGCGCATGACCGTTTATTCCATCAATCCAATCTTATTTGACTCATAACCGCGAAAGCCTGTCCAAGAGACACGCAAGCGTCATTTGAAGGCAGTTCTTTATTTGTATAAACTCTAAAACCCTTTTTCTTTAAAGCGGCCATGGTCCATTCAAGAATAATTCTATTTTGAAAAACCCCGCCGGATAAAGCAATATCCGAAATGCCGTTTTTTCGGCGCAATTTCTCAAAAACTTCCGCTATCATTACGGATACTCCCATGTGAAATTTTTCGGAAATTATTTTAGCGCGGTTTTTCTTCGCGCCGCTCTTTATTATTTCAGCTATCACGGGCAAAGGATCTATTATTATTTTATTGTCTTTAAGACTAATTAAAAAGTTATAAAAGTTTTTTGGTTTTTTCTCACAAAGACTCTCAAGCTCCATCGCCGCTTGCGCTTCATAATCGGATAATTTTCTTATGCCGGCAAGAAAAGCCACCGCGTCAAATAATCGCCCCATACTTGAAGTCAGCGTAGAATTTATATTCGCGTCAATCATTTTACTAACGAGATTCAAATCGTTTTTATTTATAAGTTTAAAGAAATCATTGGATTTTTTTTGAAATTTTTTATCTAAATTATTCATTTTTACAAGAGATAAAGCTCCTCGCCATATTTCACTTGAAGCAATGTCTCCTCCGGGCAACGGAAAATATTTTAAATGCGCCGCTCTCTTCGCTTTTTTACCTTGTATCTCCATAAACTCGCAGCCCCAAATATTTGAATCCGCGCCATATCCCGTGCCGTCCAGAGCAAGTCCCATAAACGGTTTTTTTATTTGATGTTCGGCGGCAACGCTTAAAATATGAGCCAAATGATGCTGAATTTTTATCTGACGCGCATTCGTTTTTTGGGCTATTAAAGTTGAGTGATAATTTGGATGCGTGTCACAGACTGTTATCCGAGGCTTAACGGATAAAAGCTTTTTAAATTTTGAAATGGTTTCAGATTGAAAATCCTGATTCTCCGTCTCGCTTAAATCGCCCATATGCTGAGAAACAAAAGCATGAGAGCCTCTGGTAAGACAGAAAGTGTTTTTTAAATCAGCGCCATAAGCCAAAACGGAAGACTTCCCTTCTATGAGCATTTTTATTGAACCCGGAACATATCCCCTGGCCCTGCGAATAAGATAAAAAGAATCTTCCATAACAAAACCCACGCTGTCATCTATTCTATTGTGAATATTCCTGTCATTGTAAAGCGCGAGGTCAATAAGACCTTTTAATTTCTCGTTGGCCCGTAAAATTGTTTTC
>DAOWGR010000118.1 GCA_030637365.1 Elusimicrobiota bacterium | reverse complement strand
TTGTGATGAGTGAAAGTTTTCTGGTTACGGCCAATTTATTTCTTTCGGGATGGCGCCAGGCGTCCGAGAGAATATTTAGCGGTGTGAGTATGGCCAGATAGACATCGCCGTCATTTAAGATATAACTTTCCCTAAAAAGCTGGTCTAAGGTAACGCTCTCGTCTTCTTTTGAAAGGATGTAATTTCTAAGAGCTTCCTCTTTCCCTGTGTGCATATGCCGGGATGTTACTCCGCTTGAAAGCGCCATTAAAAGTTTTGAAAACATAAGCGGAACAATTTCAGCTCTTTTTTTGCAGTAGCGTATGAATTCAGGGCTCCATGTATGAGGTTTTCCGTATTTCGGTTTTATTCCGTTCAAATGCTCTTCATGCATTATTTGAGTGAACATTTTAATCATTTGTTTTACCCGTAAAGGGTTTACTCTGCCTTCTATTATCATTTTGCTGTTTCTAAGCTGGATGATAAGCCTTTCTTTTTCTTCTTCGGGAATATTCATTGTCATTATGATTTCTTCGTCAGGAAGAAGGCTTTTTTTAACTATGGGATTTTCATCGGTATAAGCGCCGGCATTGGGATTTGTGGGATTTTCTATTATGCCGAATAAAACTTTGAATAAAACTTTCGGTATGGCTTTCGTGTAAATTAAAAGAGAAACATCGCTTTGCAGATCGGTCGGATTATAGGCGGTTTGTTTGAACTTAACGGCGTATGCCAAAGTATTGTTTATGCCGGGAATCTTTATGGTTTTTATGATTCTTTTATCAAAAGAGTATGGCGGAATTAAAGGGTTATCGGTATAAAGATTTTCAGTTGAATTGTTTGTTTTTGTTTCAATGCTCGGCACATAAATATTCTCCAATTTCAAATTTAAATCTTTCACTGAAATATTCTCAAGGTCCACGGCGTTTAATAGTCCGCTGAAAATAAAAGAAATTGTTATAAAAAAGATGGCCGTTTTTCTATTCATTTATTCTTTGTTTTGCCTAATCTTGTCGCCTAATTACCTAATTGCCTTGTTACCTAAGTCGACAGACTTCATATTTACTATAATTTAGCAGTTAACATTGGGAATTACTTGAGCATAAGGGCCTATAAGAGCATGGTTTTTTGGCCCCTTAATTTGTAGGACTATTATGAAAAGTGAAATGCGCGTAATGCATATAAGTGAAAGTTTTGGCTGGTCCGGCGGAGCGGCGCAGGCTCTTGCTTTGGCTATTGAACTGAGAAAGAAAAGTGTTGAAAATATCATAGCCTGCCCCGAAAATGGCGATTTATGGAAAAAAGCGAAAGTCGAGAATTTTGAGATTATACATTTTCAGCCGAAAAAAGATTATGATATTTCGCAGGCTTTAAAACTTGCCAAACTATTGGACGAAAAAAACATTCAGGTTCTTCACGCTCATCATCCCAAAGCTCATGCCATGGGGCTCATGGCCAAAGTTTTATCAAAGGTCAATCCCGCTTTTGTAGTGACAAGGCGCGTGTCGCATCCCATTAGAAACCATTTTTTCGCTCGCTTGAAATATAAAAACAAATTCATAAACGGCTATATCGCGGTGGCCGATTCCATCAGGAAAATGCTTCTTGATTACGGCATAGATAAAAATAAGGTTATTACCGTTTATAGCGGCGTTGATATCGCTAAATTTACTCCCCGAAATCCGAGCCTGGAAATTATTGAAGAATTAAAAATGCCGCCCGGAGCCGAAGCGGTTGGGCTTATAGGCAATTTTAGCGAGCATAAAGGCCAGAAAATACTTTTAAAGGCGGCTGCCCGAATTCTTAAAAACCGGCCGAATACGATATTTGTTTTCGCGGGTAGAAATACCGATTCCAAAGAAATGCGGGAACTTGCCGCGTCTCTCTGTGTTCCTGTTGATAAACTGCGCTTATTGGGATTAAGAAGCGATGTCAGCGATATCATTTCAGTTTTATCGGTTAGCGTTAATTGCGCCGTTAAAGGCGAGGCTCTATCGGGAAGCATAAGAGAATCCATGGCTATGGGCATTCCCGTTATTGCCGGCGATATATCCGGCAATAAAGAAATCGTTATCAACGGCAAAACGGGCATTTTATACATCCCCGGAGATTGGCGCGTTCTCGCCGATAATATTCTTTTTGTTTTGGATGATAAGCGAAAGACAAAAGAATTTTGCTCAAACGGCGTTGAATTTGTCCGAAAAAATTTCAGCGCTAAAATCATGGGTGATAAGATTTACGAATATTACAACCGCCTTTTAAAGATATAAGGTATAATTTTGTTTGGGATAATAATATGGAAATGCATTTAGCTATTTTTTCTGTCGGTATTTTGGTTTTTCTCGCGCATTTTTTTACCAAATTTTTCGAGAAAACAAGAATCCCCGATGTTTTAATGCTGGTTGTGATAGGGCTTATAATCGGCCCCGGTCTTAATCTTGTTTCCATTAAATCCTTCGGACAAGTCGGACATATATTTTCCGTAATAGCTTTGATAATCATTCTTTTTGAAAGCGGTTTGGGGCTTACTTTTTCCAATTTAAAAGAATCCGCCTTTCGCGGCATGAAACTTGCTTTGGCCAATTTCGCGGCCACGCTTATCGTTATAACGGCTCTTTCCATGTGGATATATGAAATGAAGCTTGTTGAAGGGCTTATTTTAAGTTCCATTCTCGCCGCCACATCCGCCGCCGTTGTCATTCCCATGATAAGCAAGCTTAAACTCGCGCAAGGGACCAAGACAGCTTTAATCATAGAATCCACTTTCAGCGATGTTTTATGCATCGTCATGACTTTGGGTTTTTTGCAGATGTTAAAATATAATGAGATGCGCATCACAATGATGCTTGGCGGGCTTATAGCGTCTTTTCTTTTGGCCGCGCTTATCGGCGCGATAGCGGCCGTGATTTGGTCCAATCTTTTAAGCAAGGTCAGAAGGCTTGATAATAATATTTTTCTGACTCCCGCTTTTGTTTTTGTCATTTACAGCCTTTCGGAAATGCTTGGTTACAGCGGTCCCATTTCGGCTTTGGCTTTCGGCATAATGCTGGGCAATATTGAAATTCTGCATCAAGTTCCTTTTTTTGACAATTTCCCCGTTTTAAAACCCATTCAACTGAGCTATATTGAAAAATCTTTTTTTAGCGAGGCCGTATTTCTTTTAAAAACTTTTTTCTTCGTTTATATAGGCTTGTCCATTCAGATGACCAATTTTTCAATCGTTTTGGCGGGATTCCTATTCTCAGTGGTTTTATATTTTATAAGAGTCCCGGTGGTTAAACTGGCGACTGAAAGAATGGTTACTCAATTTGATTCCATTATTTCGTCCATAATGGTTCCCAAAGGCTTGGTGTCCGCCGTGCTTGTGGCCGTGGTTGTTCAGGCCAAAATAAGAAACGCGGCCATTATGGAAGAACTCACATACTCAATCATACTGTTCACCATTGTCTTTACGACCATTCTTGTATTTACGGTTGAAAAAACCAAAGTTAAAGATTTTTACGCTTCTTTTTTTCAGAAGCATATAGTGGAAGAACCCGACGAAGAATCTAAAGAGAATGGGGCAAATACTCAAAACCCCCCGGAAAATCCCACGCCCCCGACACAAATAATATAAAAAACAGAAAGAAGTCAGAGGCAAGAAGTAAGAAACGGCTTATCTTTTTGTCGTTATCACATGTCTACTATTTAGGTTTGTAACCTGTGACTTGGCGATTTTCAGTCTGTAATGTCCTCGGTGTTTAGTTTTAAGGAATTTCTTTAATAAAGGGTGGGTAGTTCAAGGGACAGGTCTCAAGTTTCAGGTTACAGGGAACAGCAAAGAAAGGGTGTGGATATTTCTTTTTTAGTTATAAAAGTTAAATATAAAGCGGGTGGCGGTGATGTTTGGCAAGCGGAAGCGTTCGGAAGCCGACTTGTGCTTATGGGAGGCTGAGATACGCAAGGGCGCAGTACTAAGCGACCCTGGTTCCGCTGTCAAATTCACCGACAGGACCCGCTAAAAAACATAATGGTAAAAGTTTTATGGAATGGTTTTAGAATTAAAAGACATTAAAAAAGTGTTCTATTTTTTAACCTTTGTCTAAACCTTAGCCTGCTTTTAGCAGGCTAACTTCCAATCGGGCAGAATCTCGGAAGGTTTAACAGATATGTCGGAGCCGCCGCCGTTACGCCGTAAAACGCCAAAGGTTTTCCGCTTTCAATGAGACGCGGCGCGGTGTCGTTCACAAAAGTGGAACCCGTCGCGAAAATCATATCGCACCACGCCAGGCAGTCATTTGTTTTTTCAATCCCTTCCACTTTTACGCCATTAATCTCTTTTTTTAGATGATCTTCATCCATATCCGTTATCCTGATTTCAAATTCCAAGGACAATTTCTCCGCCAGTCTCGGCTGAAGTCCGCATAGAAAAATTTTCGGCTTTCCGAATTTCTCACTGATAAAACCGCGAACATCCTTCGCGCAAATAACCAAATCCTCATTTTTACAATGTTCTGTTTTTTCAATTAAATTCAATTCTCTCAAGATGGCGTTTAAGGCGGCAATGAAAATTCCCCTTCGAAAATTGTTTTTCAGTTCCATATTGATTATATCTCCGAGTTTTGCCTGAAAATTTCCAAACATATCCGAAAAAGCGACGCCCTTTGAGTTTTTAAATGACGCTTCAAGCATGCGTTCTTTTCCCTTGATAATCGGATAGTCGTCATGTTCGGGATTGCCAATCGCTTCTTCGGGCGTCAGCGTTTTCGCGTTTACCGCAATGTTTTCATCAGAGAAATCATGATTCTCCAGAATGTGTTTCGCTTTTGTTCTGATAATTTCAAGAGTATTTTCCGTCATATTAATTCATCCTTATCCCGTTTAAGTTCAGCATTATATTTACTTTATCTCCGGCTTTTATTTTAAAGCCGTCAAAAACCGTTTTTGAAATCTCGCTGAAAAGAATATTTTTTTTTGCCGCTATTTTTATTTTAAAATGTGAATCGCAGTGAAGAATATCAATAATATCGCCTTCAAACTGATTTAATTTCGTCGCTCCGCCGTTTCGCGGCGATATGCGGATATCTTTTGAAAGAATCGCCAGTTTGCCGGCAGGTTTGCCCCAATGAGGAACGATAATATTCATTCCTCCGCATTCGGCTTCAAATAAGCCCGTTCCCAATGCTTTTAAAGAATCAATATTCAGTATATTCGGAGAGCCGATAAAATCTGAAACCTCATTGTCATGCGAATCAAAGAAAATATCGCGCGCGCCGCCGATATGCAAAAGTCTTCCATCAATCAAAATACCCAGGCGATCGGCCATTTCTTCCGCTTGGAAAAAACTGTGCGTTACATAAATTGCCGTTATTTTAAATTCTTTCAATAAATTTTTCAATTCTTCCCGCAGATACGCCGCCGTATTTAAATCTATGCTTTTGAACGGCTCGTCCAAAAGAAGAATTCGCGGTTTTGACGATAAAGTCCGCGCTATCGCGATTTTTTGTTTTTCCCCGCCGCTCAATCTTGCGGGATAATGACTGGCGAATTTAAACAGATTCATTGATTTTAATATTTTAATGGCTTCTTCATTGGCCGCGTTTTTATCTATCTTGTTTTTAAGCGGATAAGCCACATTTTCAAGAACTGTCATATGCGGAAAAAGGCATATATCCTGAAAAAGATAGCCGGTTTTTCTTTTTTCAGCCGGCAGTCTGTCAATAGGCTCGCCGTTAAAAAAGATATTTCCGCCATAAGGTATTAATCCCGAAATAGTATTGAGCAAGGTGGTTTTCCCAGCCCCATTCGGCCCGAGCAAAGCGAAAATCTCTCCGCCCGCTATATTGAGATTCACCTCTTTAAGAATAAAGTTTGATAAATTTTTTATTTTTATTTCCATTTTGTCAGCGCGTCCTCAAGTTTCATAAAAAATCTTTCAAAGATAAAAGTCATTATTGACAGCATAAGAAGGCAGACGATTATAATATCCATTCTTATCAGGCTTTCCGCTTTCATCATAAGAGCGCCTATGCCCGTCGGAATGGCCACCATTTCAGCCGCGATTATAACCCGCCACGCCATGCCCGCTTCAAGGCGCAGGCCCGTGAATATGGTCGGGAGAGCCAGAGGAAAAACGATTGTTTTCAAAATTTTCATATTTGAAGCGCCCATCGTTTTTGCCGCCAAAATATAATTTTTATCAACATTTTTTATTCCGCAAATCGTATTGTAGCAAACCGGAAAAAACGAACAGATGAAAATTATGGCTATCGGAAGCGCTTCGCCTATTCCCATATACAGCATTAAAATGGGCAGCCAGCCAAGCGCCGGTATGGGATAAAGAACGCTTATCAGCGGATTAAAAAGTTTGTCAATATATCTGGTCCATCCCATCACGGTTCCGACCAATATTCCAAGCAAAGCGCCCATTGAAAATCCGGCCAGTACTCTTATTATGCTCCTGCCCAGATTTTCAATCAATATTCCGTTTTTAACAAGCTCGTAAAATTGCGCCATTACTTCAGTGAAAGGAGGCAGAAGCCCTTTGGAAATAAAATCGCTTCTCCCCGCGGCTTCCCAGATTATCAGAAGGACTATTATCGGAATAAAGCCGAGCACGGAATTTTTTAAATCATTCTCGCCGGAAGATTTCAGTTTGTGTTTGGGCCGCTCATACAATTTACGCCATTTGCCCGCCTTTGGCGCGGCATCGGGATAAGCCGCGGGCGCGGTTTCCGCGATTTTATTTTCAAATTCCGTCATACAAAATTTCTTCCGCCTTAAAGGATTTTTTAATATAGCCGAGTTTTGCCATATAGTCTATTGTTGACTGAATCATCGCGGGAGAAATCTCCGTGGTATAATTCATCCGCTTCATTGAACGGCCCAAAACCTTGTCGTTTATCTCATTTCTTTTTGTTAATTTGGCGGCTTTTAAAGGCAGAAGAGGCTCATTTATTGATTGCATTTGCCTTGCCAAAATCTCCGCCGCCCGGGCCTGATTTTTATTAATCCATGCGGTTGATTTTTCAGTTACAGCGATAAGTTTTTCCGCTATATTCGGGCGCTTTTTTAATAAATCCTCTCTGATTACAAGGACGCTTCCCTGCATTTGAGGCCATATATCTTTTGCCGTCAGCATCATTTTAAAACCGTAATCTTCGGCCATTGTCGCCCATTGTTCGGGCAGAAAAGCGGCGTCAAGTTTTCCCGATTTAACGGCCAATATTTGTTTGGGAGGATTCATTCGCCTTATATTTTTGAGAACCTCGGTTTTATTCAAACGATACTTGTCAATCGTCTTATGCAAAACAATATCAACCGCGCCGCCTTCCCGCACGCATCCTATATTAAGACCTTTTTTTTGCAGGTCAAAGACGGTTTTGATTTTATCCGGATTGACCGCCAGTCCATAACCGTATTTATGGGTACCGGCCAATATTTTTATCGGGACTTGAGCATTGGCGAAAACATTGATGGCGGGAATCAGGCACATATAGGCGACTTGAATATCGCCCCTGACCATGGCGGAGGCGAGCGTCATGCCCGTGACATAGCTTTCATACGCGCTTAAGTTCAGACCTTCTTCCTTAAACCAGCCTTTATCGCGCGAAACATAAGCGCAAGCCGCGTGATCCATAAACTCAACCGCCATGCCGATTGATTCTTCTTGTTTTGTCTGGCAGCCGGTCATTAAAATCAAAGCTATTAAAAATCCCGCGATTTTATTCATAATTTAAATAGTGTCTCAGAGTCCAAGAGTTGCTTATGGATTATCTCTTATTCTCTTGCCGTGTGTTTGCGCTTTTTATATATTTCTTCTATCTGTTATTGCTGTTTCTTGTGACCTGAGCCCTGTCCTCTTTACCTCTCCCTTTCTTAAATCGCTGTTCCGCTGTTACTGCCACGCTGTCGCTCTGCCGCGCTATTTATCAATGTTTTCCGCCGTTTATCATTTTAACAGAGTGCGGTATTATTTCAATAATCGCCTCAAGAGATTCTTTCGCTCCTTTCGGCGAACCCGGCAGATTTATAATAAGCGTATTTCCTCTTATGGCCGATAATCCCCTTGATAAAGCGGCGCGCTTTGTTTTTTTTATTCCTTCGCTTCTTATCAATTCGGATATTCCCGGAGCTATTCTGGAGGCGATTTTCAGAGTCGCTTCGGGCGTGATATCGCTTGCGCTAAAGCCCGTGCCGCCATTTGTTAAAACCAAATCGGCATTTTGAGTATCGCAATAAAATTCCAATTTTTCAATTATGGCTTTTTCATCGTCTAAAACTATATCATAGGCGATTAAATCAAAATCATCTCCGAGCTTTTCCTTTAAAACTTTTCCGCTTTCATCATTTTCTTTTGTTCGGCTGGATGAAACCGTTAATATCGCGGTTTTAATCATTAATAGCCTCCGCTTCATCGCCTTTATTGATAATTCCCCCGCTAAGAACTTTCACGAAAATCCCCTCATCAGCCATGGCGCAGACGCCCGCCTTTTCAAATATGCGGCATCTGTCATGGCATTTTTTTCCAAATTG
>DAOWGR010000114.1 GCA_030637365.1 Elusimicrobiota bacterium | reverse complement strand
CATGTGCGGCCATTTAGCAAGCGGCCGGTTTTCTTTTTATTAACGCCGCCCCATTGCTTGAAGAAAAATGGAACTTTCTGTTTTAGGCATTGATCTCTAAGATTAGTAACCCATTTGGGGTTCATGGGTCTGGCTCCGGGGCCGGATTCTCCGCCTATTATAACCCAATCAATTCCTTTAAGATTTATTTTAGGCAAAGGACCGAGCAAAGGCTCAAAAGAAATAAATTTGGTTTTTGCATCAGTAAGCCTCAAATCATCTATGCGATTTAAACAATCTTTATTCTCCACGCTAACACCCATCCAAATGTTTTTTGCCCAATTTAATTTTGAATTCAATTTTAAAAGGCGGTCGGCTCGTTTTGTTAGCACCTGAAAAGTATGCCAGTCCACCAAATTCATAACACCAAAAACTTTTTTAACATATGTTATCGGCACTTTTTTATGAAATAAATCACTCATTGAATTCACAAAAATCATTTGTGGTTTTTTCCAACGCAAAGGCAATTGTAAAGAATTGGGATGAATTGCCAGTTCAAAACCGTTCTTATAGTTTGGCTGTCCCATAGCCTTTAATCGTTTTGCCATTCTTTCCGCATAGCAGTTTAGGCAACCATCACTAATTTTAGTGCACCCTGTTACGGGGTTCCATGTAGATTCCGTCCATTCAATTTTTGTTTTTCTCATTTTTTTAAACACGATTCTTTTACCTTAATAGTTTTACATGTTTCGAATGATTCCATTATTTTTGTTTTTAACGCTTCGTTTTTAAGGTTTAATAAATCGTGAGTTTGCACACATGTATCACGAAGCAGAACAGCAGCAGTTAATATGATTTTGTCAATCGCCTCATCGGAGGAAGATAATTGGCAGATTATGGAGTTGTTTTTTTCTGGATAGGCATAAAACAACAAATCAGAACCATGAGTTACGGATGAACAGATTTTAAACAAGGTCAAGTAGCAATCTTCAAATGAAGTGTTATCGAATTTTAATTCTTTACATAAATCTCTAAAATTAAGCATGGGCGGGCCATTGTTTAAAAATGCTTTCCAGTTATCTTCCGGCAAATCTTTTTTAATCTCTTCCAGATACTTTTTAAAGTCATCTTTCAATAGTTTTACATTTTGAGTTTTGGTTTGAAAATCTTCGTAATTTCGATCATTTGTTGCGAAATCCCAAGCGATCCATAGTTTTGCAAATTTTTGCCTATCATCCGATTTTGAAAGAGCAAGTAAATAGGTTCCAGTATAAAACATTGTTCGCAATAAAATAAAACTTTCATGCGAAAGTCCACTTTTACATAATTTGGTGATTCCATAGTACAAACGCATTTGCTTTGTAAATACTCCACAAACACAGGTGTTAAAATTTGTATTATTTCCAATACCAATAATAGCTTTATCTCCAAGTAGAGGGAAAACCGTATCCCAAAATTTTTCCGAAAAATCAAAAAAGTCTTTATATTTTTCTAATAAAATAGGGCAATTAATATTCTCTGCTGGTAGTCTCATTTGGTCTTCTCTTTGCTCCTTCCACGATTTTTATTTCTTTGTCGGTTAAGTTGTAAAGTTTGTAAACCATTTTGTCTATTTAAAAAATATAAAGATTTAAAGCATCCCTCTTAGATTAATTTAAAAACTTTTGTTGGTTAGTTTTTCGGCGAGGAGGATTTCTTGTTTTCGCAGGGTATAATTTTTTGGCAGGGAGCCGGTGTATTTAAAGAAAAACCAGTTTATCGTTTCTTTCAGCCAAACATTGATATCCGTTGATTGCCAATTAAAAAGTTTTTGAACTTTGGATATATCAAGGTTGAAATCAGCGTAAGTCGTAAGCGGGGAAGAGTCAAAATTAAAATTATTTTCCATAAGCCAATCAAATTCAGTGTTTATAATATTTGCTTCTTTAGTCATCATACTGGCGGATAGTTTTATGAAGTCTTCAAGGTTTATTGTTTGATTGTCTCCAAAATTATATATTTCCCCCCCAGTATTTTTTGCCGAAATAAGAGTTTCAAAAGCTTTTGCCGCGTCTTTTGAATAAATATATCTTCTTGAAAAAAATGCTCCGGGCAAAAGCAACGGTTTGCCGTCGGTTAATCTCAGCCAATAGGAAAAAGCTCTGAGTGTATGGTCATTGGGGCCGATTGTTGCGGGAAATCTTATTATGCTGACGGGAAATTTCTTTTCTTTAAAGGCGTTTAAAAAAGTCTTTTCTCCGTCCAATTTATTAAAAGCGTATTGATATTTCCCGTGTTCTCTCAAAGCGGTATTTTCTTTGAATATTTCCGTATGGCGTTCCCTATAGGGGGATGACGCGCCGTCAAGAATGGAATAAACATCTTCCGAGCTTGTAAAAATATAAAGGCCGACTCTTCCGGTAAAGGCTTTAATCGCGTTTTCGGCGTCTTTAGGAGAATAGCAGATATTATCTATTATCACATCCCATATATCAACGGACATTCTGATGAGATCAACATGGACGCTTCTGTCTCCTCTCACTTGTTTGATGTCCAACGGTAAGCCGTTTGTCGGGCAGCGTTTTGAAAAAACAGTGACTTGATGGCCTTCTTTATGAGCTTTAATCGCGAATTCTTTACCGAAGAAACTTGTTCCGCCTAAAATTAATATTTTCATAAATTTTCCATAAACATAAAAAACGGCGTAAATAGAGAAATAAAATAATAAGTTGATAAGTTTATGCGGAAGTTTTCCTAAAGTCTATTTTTTTGTTAATAGATTTTTCTCACTTCTTACATTTGTTTCTCTAAACTCTCAACTCTGAACTATCTGTTCTTGCTTTCATGTCCTGTGCTTCCGAATCCTCCCGAGCCTCTTTTTGATTCTGAAAGTTCCGCCATTTCCTTAAATACGGGGTAGTAAACGGGTTTTACTATAAGTTGAGCTATTTTTCTGCCTTTAGTCAGGATTTGTGTTTCATTTGTAAGATTGAATATGCAGACTATTATTTCCCCTCTATAGCCTTCATCTATGACTCCGGCCATTATCTTCATGCCTTTTGATTCAATTGAGCTTTTCCCCCACACAAAACCGGCGGTGTTTTCGTGAAGGGCTATTGTTATGCCCGTTTTTACTTTTGCCGAAGAATGCGGCGCTATTTCAATTTCTTCTATTGAGAATAAATCCGCTCCCGCGTCATTCGGATGCGCTCTTTCCGGCAGTATGGCTGAAGGATGTAATTTTTTTACTTGAATTTCCATTGTTTTCCTCTAAGTGGTTTGCTTTTTGTAAAATTTAAAACCATATTTTATCAAATTAAGGCTTCGTAATGTATATTCTCTTTGGTTGGGGCATTGTTTATTCGGTTTCAGTCTTATAGATAGATTTCAAATAAACAGGGTGATCTTTTTCTTGCCTTGGACTTGCTGAAATGTTTAATTGTTTTAGCATGGGGTTAACAGGCGTTAACTAAGGTTTGCGTAGTTATTTTGGATAGGGGGTTGTTGGGATAGCGGTTTTAAGGCCGGAGGCTTGTTTTGTTAAAATGGGTTAACGTAAGTTAACGGATGTTCAGGTTTGATTCTTGGGCGGCTTGTTTGAAATATTATTCTATCTTCTAAAGAAATATTTGGTATAATTTTTTTTATTGTGGTTAACATGGGTTAATAACGCTTTTAAATTATTAACAAGGGATTTGGTTTTCGTATATGGACGAAGAAAAAGAATTTTATAGCGTGCCGGAATTTGCCAAAAAATTGGGGATTTCAAGAATTGCGGTTTTTAAAAGAGTTAAAAAGGGGAAAATTCAGGCAATAAGAATTGGCAGGAATTGGGCTATCCCTTCATACGCGGGCGCTTCTTTAGTGGACGCGAAAAATATCGCGGTTGAAAATACAAAGAAGGCCATAGATGAATCTCAAGAGGCGGAAGACAAGGCCGGCGGCAAGGATTCCATGGATGATCTTGGCTGGGATTAAAGGAAAATTTCACAAATTTATTTACGCGAAGCTGTTTGCATATTGGGTTCTTTTTATCAAAAAGTTTGCGACTTTGAAATAGCCGCAAAACAATGGAACATATCGGATGGGTTCTTGTTTTTTCTTTAAAAACGGCAGCCTTGTTATCTTTTCTCTAATTATATCTAATCCATAATCCGTACTCCGTATTTCACTCCACTATCAAGTGCGCTTTATTTTTTATATACTGTTCTTGTTATTACAAGACAAAGGTATTCAATTCAGGAGGGTAAATGAAAAAATTAGCATTAATCGGCGCGCTGATGTTCAGTGTTTCGTCGGCATTCGCGGCCAATTACGGCAGCGCTGGATGCGGACTGGGAAGCTTGGCTTTTCCGGATGATGAGGCGTTTCCTCAGATTCTCGCCGCAACCACAAACGGAACTTTTGGAAGCCAGACTTTTGGCATAACTTTCGGCACATCCAATTGCTCCAGTGAAGGTTTGGTAAAACTTTCAAAAGAAAGGGACGCGTTTATAGAAGCGAATTACAGGGACCTTTCCAAAGATGTCGCCGTGGGCAGAGGCCAATTCGTGGATAATCTTGCCAAGCTTTACGGTTACACATCCAAGAATTCAAAAGGTTTTATCGTGAAGCTTCAAAAAAATTACGTTAAAATCTTCGGGTCAAGCAATATTGAAACCGCTATTACCGAAATAAATAAATTGTCGTAAATTAAACATGGATACACGGGCGGAGCGATATATAAAAAAATTGTTCCGCCTTTTCCTTTCCTTTCTTTTTTTATCACCTTTATCTTTGGCTTTTTCCGCCGACAAAAATTCGGCGATTGAGAAGGCCGTTTCTGAAAAATCATGGAAAGATAAGCGGTGGCAAAAACTTCTTTATTATGAGAAAAGATTTTTTGGGCTTAAGACGGCAAGCCAAAATATAAATGAAGATTTTTTTGTTTCTTTTAAGGGGCGCCGTTTTCCAAAAGAAGAGTTTCTTAAAAGCATAGATGTCATATTTGAAAATTACGCGGCTGAAACCGAGAATTTTAAATGTGTTTTCCCTCAAAGATTTATTTATTTGAGGGAAAAATTATATCCGTTTTTGGAGAAGTTCGCTTTAAGAAAATGCGGTAAGCTTGAGAGTTGGAAGGAGCGTGTCAAGCCGCATTCCGTAAGCATGCTGTTTGCGGGGGGATATTTAAATAATCCGTCAACCTTATACGGGCATACATTTTTGCGTTTAAAGAGAAGCGATGACGCGAATGATTTGCTTGATTACACCATTAATTACGCGGCTGAAACAGACGATAAAAGCGGAATTTTCTTTGCCATAAAAGGGCTGGCGGGCTTATATCCCGGAAAATTTTCAACCGTTCCCTATTATCTTAAGGTTCAGGAGTATCATAATCTTGAAAACAGGGATATTTGGGAGTTTCCTCTCGGGCTAAATGATGAAGAAATAGATAGATTGTTGAATCATGCCTGGGAGCTGGGAAAAGCGAGTTTTCCGTATTATTTTTTTACGAAAAATTGTTCATGGCAGATTTTGCCTCTTTTGAGCATTGCCAAGCCCGAATTTAATTTGGAGGGAAAATTTAAAACTTGGGTTATCCCTTCGGATACGGTTTTATATTTTCTTAATAAATTCCCCGAAACGCGGGATTTTACATGGAGGCCTTCGCTTTCCAAGGTTTTAAAATGGGAAAAGGAGCATCTTGAGCCGATAGAGCGGGAAATAGCGATTAAGATAGCCAAGTTTCCCGTTGAGAGCTTAAAGCTTGCCGATAATATGTCCTCTAAAAAGAGAGCTTCAATTCTTGAGGTTTCAGCCGATTATTTAAAACTTAGATTTTATTCGGGAAAGATTAAAAAAGACGAGTGGGATTACAATTCAAATTTTATTTTGGGGAAAAGGGCCGAGCTTGGGCCTGTTGAGACTTTTTCAAAGACGCATGCTCCTCCCGCGTCTCTGTTGACGGCTCATAACAGCGGCAGGGTGTCTTTGGGGCAGATTTATCATAAAAAACGCTTTCTTCAGAAATTCAGCTGGCGTTTCGCCATACAGGATTTATTGGATAATGATGACGGTTATCTTCCAAATTCGGAACTGGAAATAGGAAACTTTAGTTTGCTTTATGACAATAAATACGAAAAAATTTATCTGAAAGAATTTATATTGGCCAATGTTTTAAGCTTGTCTCCTTTTAATTCTTTTGAAAAGCAAAAAAGCTGGCAAATGAAGGTGTCATTGAAAGAGCCGGATAATAAAATTGAAAAGGAAAGAGGGAATATTATAGCGGACGCGTCTTTTAATTCGGGTATTTCATTTATCGCCGGTTCAAGCGGCAAGAATTTGGCGTATATTATGCCTGAAATGAATTTTGGCGCGGGGGGGGTGTTGAGAAAGAATTACCGCGCCGGTTTTGGCGCGAAGGCGGGTTTTTTCTCAAGAGTTGATAAAAATTTCAGATTTTTAATTGAACAAAGGTACATCTCGTATCCTTGCGGAGACAAAAAATATTTGTTTACAAATAAATTTTCGGCGGCTTATGATATAAATAAAGACAATTCCTTAAGATTTTCAATATCCTTGCTAAATGACGCGACGGAAATTAATTTGGAATTCTATCGGTATTTTTTCCCTCTATGAATAGAAAAATTTTAATCGCTTTTATCGTTTTTTTCTCCATTTTTAATATTTCATGCACCGGTGTTTTTTTTCAGCCGTCCGGAAAGATTTACTTTGATCCCGTCAATTTCAAGCAAAGCTATGAAGTTGTTAAATTTAAGTCTTATGATGAAACAGAATTAACGGGAATGTTTTTTCCCGCGAAAGGCGAGGCGAGAGCGACTGTGATTCATTTTCATGGAAACGCGCAGAATATGACATCTCATTTTCTGTATTCGTCGTGGTTTGTAGAATACGGCATTAATGTTTTTATCTTTGATTATAGGGGGTATGGCGCTTCCAAGGGGAAACCCGGTTTAAGCGAAGTTATAGGAGATTGCAAGTCGGCAATAGATTTTATCATAAACAAAAAAAGTTTGGATAGAACAAAGATTATTGTTTTTGGCCAAAGTTTGGGGGGGGCTTTGGCTATAGCGGCTTTATCCGAATTAAAAGGCTTTCAGCCCGCTTTGGTTATATTGGAGGGGGTTTTTTCATCGTATAAGGGGGCGGCTTCAAAGGCTTTAAGAAAGAATTTTTTTACTTTTCCGTTTTTTTGGCTGGCGCATATTGCCGTAAGCGACGAATATAAGCCGGCAAGGCTGATATCAAAAATAAATTCTCCCATGGTTTTTCTGCATTCTCCAAAAGACAAAGCGGTGCCTTTTAACGAGGGAGAAAAGCTTTACGGCTTCGCTTTGTTTCCCAAAGAGTTCTGGAAAATTCCGGATGGGCATATAGAGGCGTTTGGCGCGTTTGGCAATGTTTACAGAGAAAAAATTATAGAGAAAATTAATGAGATTTTGGAACGGGTTTGATTTTTTTCATTAAGCAAGCATGGTTTCACGGTGATGCGAGAATAATGCCGCGCGCGCTGGATTTTTTTCCTTTAATATACTAAAATTAAACTATGGCGGAAAAACATTCTCTTGAAGATTTCCTTAAGATGTTTGAGTCGGGGAATTCTGATGGAAACGGAGGCGGTATGGATAAAGGAGCGTTTGGAAGATTTAGTGCGGTATTTGTTATATTTGCGGTGGTTTTTTTCGGTATGATGGCGTTTTTTGTGGTCTCTCCGGGAGAAGTCGCGATAAAGACCAGAATGGGAAAGGTTATTGACTCTTATGAAGAAGGGGTTCATTTTAAGCTTCCCGTTCTTGAGGCTATTACCAAATTTTCAATACAAATTCAGAGAGCGGATATAAAAACAGAGGCTTTTTCCAAGGATTTACAGACGATGGAAGCGGAATTAGTTGTAAACCATAGGATACAGAAAGCTACGGTAATCAGCATTTATCGTAACTTGGGCCCCAATTATGTTGATAGAATTGTGGATCCCGCTGTGCAGGAAATTTTTAAGTCTATCGCCTCTAACTATTCGGCTGAGAAGATAATTGCCGAGAGAAACTCTCTTGTTGCCGAATTAAATGTTGCGGTTAAAGAAAGATTGACTAAGAATGAGATAATAGTAACAGACATATCTCTTGTTAATTTAGACTTTACCGATCAGTTTTTGAAAGCTGTTGAAGATAAGCAAATAGCCGAGCAGCAGGCTAAAATGTCCGAAAAGCTCGTCGTAAAAGCCAGAAAAGACGCTGAGCAAGTTATAGCGAAAGCCAAGGGAGAAGCAGAGGCGCTTAGAATGCAAAAAATGTCTATTACCAAGGATTTGATTGAGCTTAGAAAAGTTGAGGCCACGCTTAAGGCTATAGAAAAATGGAACGGCGTTATGCCTACCTATATTGGCGGTAATGGCGTACCCTTCATTCCTTTAGGTGGCTCTTCCAGGAGGTAATCCTGGTATAATTAGGGATATATATAATAGCCAACATCTTGTTGATAAATATCAGTAAAAGGAGAGTGTGGAATTCCATGCTCTCCTTTTTTTTATTTAAAAAACACTTGACAACTTTAAAAAAGTGTGTTATGCTTTAAATATCTTAAGATGCAACTTAATAAAATTAACAAAAGGATTAACTAAGAATATTCCTAATAAATGTCCTTCTTGTGAGGGAAAACTGTTTGTAACTCAGATGTCTTGTTCGGAATGTGAGACAACTATAAAAGGGCAATATGAATTGCCTCAGACCGCTTATTTGAATTCTGAAGATGAAAATTTTCTTAAAATTTTCTTGGCCGCGAGGGGAAGCATTAAGGAGATGGAGAAGAGATTGGGGATTTCATATCCCACGGTAAAATCCAGGCTTGAGCTTCTTCTAAAAAAACTCGGTTTAAAAGTTTTTAATGTGGATATTAAAAAAAAGAGATTGGATATCTTAGAAAAGCTTGAAGCCGGAGAGCTGAGTTCAGGCGATGCGATAAAAAAAATAAAAGAATTGGAGGATTTAATATGAAAGAAGAAAAGGCAAGAATTCTTAAGATGTTGGAGGACGGGAAGGTTAGCGCCCAAGACGCGGCAAAATTATTGGATGCTGTAGAGGAAACCGAAGGCAAGAATGAGAACGCCGGTAAAGCGGGGAAAACTTTAAAGATAAGGGTTTATGAGCGCGATTCTCCCCGTCCCAAGGTTAATCTTAATATTCCCATAGGCTGGTCAAAGTTCCTTATTCCGTTTGTGGAATCTAAAATACAGAATAAATTAAAAGAAAAGGGCGTTGATCTTGATATGGATAAGATAAAGGAAGAGATGGAACATGCTCATGTGGGGAAAATAATTGATATTGACGATGGCGGAGACAAGGTTGAAATATACATTGAATAAGTTTTCACGTGAAAACTATTTGGAGACAAGGGGCGCCAAATAGCCGGGGCGCCATGAATAGCCAAAGTTTCTTTATTATTATGATGCGGCGCGGCGCAATATTTATAGAAACAGCTGATTTTATAAAAAGGACGAAAAATACCATGAAAGGAGAAAGGGCGTTATGCTTAAATTAAAATCACAAAAGTTTAAGTGGGGATTGATATTAATTGCCATAGGCGCGATTATTTGGACGCATAATTACGGACTGCTGTCGGTTTCATTCAATTTTTCAAGAGACTGGCCCGCCATACTGATAGCCTTTGGCATGCTTGGGGTATGGAGATCAATTTCTCTTAAATATCATTCTGAAAAAATACCATTAGAGGAAAAAAAGAAGATTGTTGGCGACATCTTGAGGGATGTGGAGAGGGGAAATAAAAGCGCTGAGGATGCCATTTCGGAATTACATGACCGAAAAGCAGGCAGAGGGAAGCAGACTCTGAAAAAGAATTAACCTGATATGGCCGTTTTCTATGACGGCCGAGTTTAAACTGTTTTAAGGATATTCTATATGAAAACAATACAGGCGAAAACCATATTTTTGATTTTAATTTTTTTATCGGTCTTTCATTTAAACATTAAAGCCGGTGAAAATCAGCAAACGGCTTTAAAAATCACCTATTTTGAGAATCCGCCTAAAATAGATGGAATACTTGACGATGCCGTGTGGCAAACGGCCGCTAAAATAAAAGATTTCAAGCAGTTAGAGCCGAAAGAAGGTCATAATATGACGGAAGAAACCTTGATGTATGCGGGGTATGATTCCGATAATTTATACATTGCTTTCTATGCGAAAGATTCCAGTCCATCGCGAATCAGAGCCTATCTTACCCCGAGAGACAGCGCTTTTGACAGCGATTGGGTGGGAATTCTTTTGGATACTTTTGGCGACCAAAGACAGGCGTATGAGTTTTTTTCCAATCCTCTCGGCATTCAAATGGACATGTTTAATGTCGCCGGCAAAGGCGAAGATCTGGCTGCTGATTTTATCTGGTATTCTGAGGGAAAACTTCAAAAAGACGGCTATTCCGTGGAATTTAAAATACCGTTCAAAAGCCTGAATTTTCAAAAAAGTACCGAGCAAAAATGGAGAATCTCCTTTATGAGACAAATTAGAAGAAAAAATGAAAAAGGTCTTTGGCCGGAATTCGCGGCAAATAAAGGAAGCCTGTTTTCACAAATGGCCGATTTAAAAGGCATTTTAAATATTCAGTCTCAAGGGAAAATTGATATTGTGTCCGAAGTAACCGCTTCCAGGGCTATTCCGGCTGAAAAACTGTTAAATGCTTCTCACATCAAATCATGGAACGCGCGCGCCGGGCTGAATTTTAAGTATGGCATAACTCCAAATTGGACATTAAATTCAACTTATAATCCGGATTTCAGCCAAATTGAATCGGATATGCCTCAGACGACAAACCAGAGGTATCTTGTTTATTATCCTGAAAAAAGGCCGTTTTTTATGGAGGGGGCCGGTATATTTTCAATGCCTTTAAGACTGGTTCATACGCGAACAATTGTTAATCCCGAATACGGCGCAAAATTGACAGGCAAACAAGGGAAATATTCCGCGGGGCTTCTTTTGGCCAATGATAAGAGCGGAAACGAATCGATTTTCAATATAGCAAGAATTAATAGGAATATCGGACAAGAATCTGTTGTCGGTTTGCTTTATAGCGAGAAAATATTGGGAGCCGGCAAATATAACAGGATTGGCGCTGTGGACGGCAATTTTCAGTTTAAAAAACTTTACACAGTACAGTTTCAAATGGCGGAAAGTTTTTCAAACAAAACGAATACCGGTTACGAGAGCGCTCCGGCCTATTATGTTTCTTTATCTCGAAATTCCAGAAATCTCTGGGTTTCAACTTCTTATACGGATTTGCATCCTAATTTTCAAGCGGACGGCGGTTTTCTCAGTCGGGTTGATATCAGGCAGTCAATTTCAAATTTTAATTACACATTTTGGAAGGAAAAAGGAAAACTCCTTTCATGGGGGCCATTCGCCGAATATCATAGAATCTATAATCACAATGAAAAGCTGACAGACGATATATCATATTTCGGCCTGCGTTTTAATTTTCCTCTTCAGACGAAGATAAGCATAACTTACACCCCCGGCGCTTTGGAGCTTTATCAAGGCGTTAATTTCAGAAAACACTCAATCAGTTTTGATATTTCATCCGAACCAAATAACTTTCTTGCAAGTTCATTGTCAGTGAACTGTGGCGAAGATATTAATTATTCCGCGGCGACACCTTATTTGGGCGATAGCCTGCAAGGCAAATTTTCCCTCGTATGGAAGCCCAATTCAAGGCTTAGTATTCAGCAGAGTTATTTGAAAAGCAGGCTTACGGCAAAATCTGGCGCGAGGATTTTTGACGAAAACATACATAGGACAAAATTGACTTTTCAATTGGATAAAGAAATGTCCGGCAAGGTTATTTACCAATATAATACCTTTAGCCACGATGGTTTTGCCAGCGCTCTTATGACTTATTTGTTGACTCCCGGCACCGCGTTTTATTTGGGATATGATATATCGTTTGAATCAAAACAAGAGGTTTTAAAAAAAACGCGAACAATTCTCTTTACAAAATTCTCATATTTATTTAGAATTTAACTAACCTGTGGTAATTGAATGGCGGGATTAAGAGTTTTCACGTGAAAACTATGTACCGCAGAATATATTGATATTATCAATTTATAAGGAAGGACTGAAGCATATGGCTGAAATAGTCGCTATCGCGAATCAAAAAGGCGGAGTGGGAAAAACCACCACGGCCATTAATTTAGCCGTGGCTCTCGCCGCTTTTGACAATGAAACTTTATTGGTGGACTTGGATCCTCAAAGCAATGCTTCGTCGGGATTGGGCGTTGACGCGTCCGACGGTGATCGCAATATTTACAGCGCTTTATGCGGAAAAGTCAAGCCGGAAAACGCTATAAGGCAGACATCTGTTGAATGGCTTGATATCTTACCCACAAACCGCGAGCTTGCCGGAGCTGAAATAGAGCTTGTAAGCGAGTTTTCAAGAGAGTCCGTTCTTAAAAAAACATTGGACAAGCTTCGCCCCATGTATAGATATATAATTATAGATTGTCCTCCATCGTTGGGGCTTCTAACGGTAAACGCTCTTACCGCTTCCGATAGCGTTATAACACCGGTTCAATGCGAATATTACGCGATGGAGGGGTTAGCCTATTTTATGGATACCGTTAATAAAATAAAAAGCGCTTTAAATCCCAGTTTGACAGTTGATGGCGGCATAGTCACAATGTATGATAAAAGAATAAATCTTGCCAATCAAGTTCTTGGGGAAATAAATAAATATTATGGAGATAAGATTTATAAAACCGTTATACAGAGAAATATTCGTCTGGCGGAGGCGCCAAGTTTCGGACAGCCGATTTTTATTTATGATCCGAGTTCAAAAGGAGCTTTTGCTTATAAAAATCTCGCTATTGAATTTTTGGAAAGAAGAGGCGGCGATGCTGAAAAGTATGGGGTTTCCGAGATATATGTGGGGGATGAGTCAGAAGCCGTTTACGGTTAAAAATATTGATGTTTCTAAAAACTCCTTGATTTTTAAGGATAATTTGGGATTAATTTGTAAATTTGCAGTTTGATTTTAATTAAAAAGAAATTGCTTTTTT
>DAOWGR010000083.1 GCA_030637365.1 Elusimicrobiota bacterium | reverse complement strand
GATAAAGATAGAAAAAATATATCCGGCCGGTAAGAGGCTCTCCTATCCTATTTTTCAAATCAAAAGAAGATGACCCCGAAACCATGATTGAAATTCCCAATTTGGAGTCGGCGAGAATTTTAAGGCTTTTTCCGATATTCGGCACATTTTGCGCTTCATCCACAAAAAGAGTGTCATAGCCGGACACGAATTTTTCCAAAACGGAAAGACGCTGTGAAGCCAGTATTTCGGCAATATCAAGATTATCTCCGGTTACCATAAGGATTTTTCTATTCGGCAAATCCTTTTTTAACTTTTCCATGAGAACAGTTTTGCCTGTTCTTCTTGCCCCGAGAATTGCGACAACTCTGCCGGGTTTAAGATAGGACGGTATCCGTTTTTTTATTAATCTGGGTAGCATAGTATCCGTATTATAGGTTATTTATAAATACTCAGGCAAATTTCCGCCACACAACTTCGGAGAACAGACTGCCATAACTCTACCAACACACGACACGATAGCGTAGTCCACTCTCAAACTCTAAACTTTCTTATTGTCTTAAATGCCTTATTCCGGTGAAAACCATGGCGATATTTTTTTCATCGCATATCTCAATGCATTGAGTGTTTTCCCGCGATGAATTTAAGCCCGGCTGAATAATGGCCGAAACACCGCCCTTAATCGCCTCTATAATACACTCTTTGTTCATGGACGAATCACAAGCCAGAACAAGACAACCGCCGGGTTTGATAATCGGATGATTTATTCTTATTTTTTCCGCGGCCATGCGAACGCTTTCAAAACAATCCGTTTGCCTGTCCGATATTCCAAAAATTTTAGACTCCTGAACAAAAACGGCCGCGCGGGATTTGGCGTGTTTTGAAATTCTTTGCGCCATTTCAAGTAAAATAAACTGAGAACTGTCGGGCTTTTTTCTCGTTACCGTTTTATATTTCGCCTCATTGCTTATATCTTTTTCTTCCATTAACATCCCTCCCGAAACCAAAGCTATTTCAGCTTCCTCGGGGCTAAAGAACATTAACGGAGCGCTTATAATTTTAAGTTTTTTTCGCGCTTTTAAGCAGGATAAAGCGTCTTTTGAATATTCCGGAGCGACAATTCCTTCAAGATACTCATTGATTATTGTTTTTGCCGTTTTAAAATTCACTTTCCTGTTAAAAACAGCTATGCCGCCGGAACAATTTTTAATATCCGAATCAAAAGCGTCCTTAAAAATCTCCGGTAGTTTTTCTCCCCATGCCAGAGCGCAAATATGCGTGTGTTTAACTATGGCGCAGGCGCTTGGCTGAAACTCACCGACCAAAGAACAAGCCAAATCAATATCCCTGTAATGATTATAGTTAAGCTTTCCCCCCTGCAAAATTTTAATGGCCGCCATTCCCTTTGGAGTGCCCGCTTTAAGCTCGTAAAACGCTCCGCGCTGATGAGGATTTTCTCCGCAGGATAATTCCGCGACTTTTTTCAAACTTAAAACAATTTCATCCTCATTAATAAAATTATTTGACGCGGCAAGATATTGAGCTATCGCGCCGTCATAATAAGCGCAATAGTGATAGGCCTTAGCCGCGAGCCGTTTTTTTCTGTCATCTGAAATATCGCCAAAATCCTTAAGCGCGTCAAGAAGAAGCTTATAATCTTTCGGATCGCATACTATTATGGTGTCGGAAAAAGATTTTGCCGCGCTTCTGATAAGGGCGGAATTCGCGATATCCAAATACTGATATATTTCTTCAAACGCGAAATTATCCTGAGCGATTATTTTGGATAAAGGATAAAGATCAGCCACGACTATATGCGGCTTGGGCAAACGCGCGGAATCCGAAACATTTAAAATCGCATTTATGGCGGGATAAAGAATCTGCTCTTTATCGCTTATGGGCTGAGCGTTGACATCCGCGCGGCGCAATAATTTTAATGTTGAAGCCGAAGAAAAAATTTCATAGCCGAGCTGCCTGAGACCGTCGGCAAATTCAACTATCCCTTTTTTGTCATAAACATTGATAAACGCGGTTTTAGTCATAATATTACAGTGCTACAGCGCGGCAGAGCGACAGCGATACAGAAACAACAGAACGACACAGTGCTACAGCGCGACAGCGATACAGTGTGACAGTGTGACAGTTTTACAAAATAACAATACAACACAACAACTACCAATATCATGCTATTTTAATGATTTTTTAAATGTCCAAAGAAGTTTAGATACTTCCTCCGCGACACAACTTAAATCTTTTATATCCGACTTCACATAACCAAGCCTTTCAGAAAAACCCAAGAGATATTGAGCCTCGGAAAGAGACGCCATTGATATATTCAAAAAACGAGAAAAATCTTTTTTTCCACCTCTAGCATAGCCTTCCACAATATTTGTAGGAACCGACAAACTTGCTCTTCTCAATTGAGAAGTTAAACCAAAAATTTCACTTTTTGGAAATTTTTCAGTTAATTTATAAATAAAAAAAGCGAAATCATCCGCTTTTTTCCAAACGATGAGATTTTTATAATTTTGCATAATCTGTCTCCTGCCGCGCCGCTTAGTATAACAGAATTGCAGTTACTGTTGCGCTGCCACACTGTCGCTCTGCCGCGCTATTCCATCATTTTGATGAATTCTTTTTCGCTTATTATCTTTACGCCCATTTTTTCGGCTTTCTTAAATTTTGAACCCGGATTTTCACCCGCCACTAAAAAAGAAGTTTTCTTGGAAACGCTTGCGGAGTCTTTTCCGCCAAGCTGCCTGAGCGCGTTAATGGCTTCGCTTCTGCTCATTGACTCAAGCTCCCCGGTAAAAACAAAAGACTTGCCGGAAAATTTCAAATCACCGCCGCTCTTTTCAGGCTCCTGAAAATTCAACCCCGCGGACATAAACTTATTTACAACGCTTTTTACTTCTTCTCTGTTAAAAAATTCTTTTATTGATTCCGCTATAACCGGCCCTATTTCATTGATTTGGCTTAAATCTTCAAACCCGGCTTTCATTAAATTTTGAATATTTTTATAATGTTCGGCCAAAATCAAAGCGTTTTTCGAGCCCACATGTTTTATGCCCAAAGCAAATAATAATTTTGACAATGGCTTAGCTTTGCTTTTTTCAATTTCCCCGATAATATTATCGGCGCGCTTATCTTTAAACAAATCCAGGCTTAAAAAATCTTCTTTTTTTAAACCGTAAATATCCGCGTAATTTTCAATAAGTTTTTTTTCCGCCAGCTGTTCAACTATGGATTCTCCCAAACCGTCTATGTTCATGGCGCCTCTTGAAACAAAATGACATATGCTTCTTCTTATTTGTCCCGGGCATAAAGGATTAAGGCATTTATAGGCGACTTCCTTATCGTCTTTATAAACATCCTTGCCGCAGGAAGGGCATATTTTCAAAACGGCAATTTCTTTTTCCTTGTCGGTTCTGGCCGAAACCACAACCTTAATGACTTTTGGAATAACTTCCCCCGCCCTTTCAATAATCACTTTATCGCCCACGCGCAAACCCAGTCTTTTAATCTCGTCAAAATTATGAAGCGTTGAACTTGATATGAGAACTCCGGAACATTTAACGGGTTTAAGCCGCGCCACCGGAGTAATTACGCCGGTCCTTCCTATGGAAAAGTTAACATCTTCAACCGTGGTGGTTGCCTGCTGAGCGGGATATTTAAAAGCTATGGCCCAGCGGGGGCTTTTAGCCGTTGAGCCCAAAACCGATTGCTGGCTGAATCGATTAATTTTAATCACAAGCCCGTCTATTTCATAAGGCAATTGAAAGCGTTTATTCGCGTAAGCATTGTAAAACTTTATTATTTCCCCGGGAACTTTAAAAATCTTTCTCATAGTCGGAATGGGAATGCCAAGCAGAGCGCAATAATCCAAATAATCGGAATGCTTTGAAGGCTTATCAACACCTTCCATTTTGCCGTATGAATGAGTGTAAAATTTTAATTTTCTCTTTGCCGTTATATTTGAATCTTTCTGCCTGAGCGAACCAGCGGCCGCGTTGCGGGGATTGGCAAAAGGCTCAGCGCCTCCCGCAATCTGCTCTTCCCTTAAAAAATCAAAATCTTTTTTGTCTATAAAAACTTCCCCCCTGACTTCAAAATATTCAGGCGCGTTTTTGCCCTGAAGCCGCAAAGGAAGACTTTTAATGGTTTTAACATTGGGAGTTACATCCTCGCCGGTTTTCCCGTCTCCTCTGGTGGAAGCGCGAAAGAAAACCCCGTTTTTATATTCAACGGCGCAGGACAATCCGTCTATTTTGGGCTCAATTATATATTCCAATTCTTCATTTTTAAAAAACGAGCCGACTCTTTTAATCCAGGCCAGAAATTCTTTTTCAGAGTAACAATTTTCCATGGAAAGCATCGGAGCCCGGTGCGCGACGGATTTAAAAATATCCTCGTATTTTCCGCCCACTCTTTGCGTGGGAGAATCCATGCTTATGAGCTTTGGATATTTACTTTCCAAATCCTTGAGCTCGCTCATCAGCGCGTCAAATTGACCGTCTGAAATTTCAGGATTGTCCAAGGTATAATAAAGATATTCGTGCCTTGCTATTAATTTTCTAAGCTCGGCTATTTTATCGGTGGGGTTTTCATTTCCCGTCATAATCGGTTTTTTTTGAAGTTTTGGCCGTCTGATGAGCATGGCTCGGCAGAGACTTGGCAATGCTAACGAGAGCGCCGTTAACAAATTTGCCTGGTTTAGCGGTGGAGTGT
>DAOWGR010000076.1 GCA_030637365.1 Elusimicrobiota bacterium | reverse complement strand
GGAAAGGGGTGGCAGTAAGATTTTTCAAGCTAAGCCACTTAAAATAAAGGTAAATAAAAATGAAAAACTTAATTTCTCAAAATCAAATTGAAAGCAAAATCCTTTTAATCAGAGGACACAAAGTAATGCTTGATAGAGATTTGGCAAAACTTTACGGAGTAACTACAAGAGTTCTTAACCAAGCAGTAAAAAGAAATATAGAGCGATTTCCGATAGATTTTATGTTTCAATTAACAAAGGAAGAGACAGTAAATTGGAAATCACAAATTGTGATTTCCAATTCTATAAAAATGGGATTAAGACATAACCCTTATGCTTTCACTGAACAGGGTGTTGCTATGCTTTCCAGTGTTCTTAACAGTAAAAGAGCGATGCAAGTGAATATTGGCATAATGCGGGTATTTGTAAATATAAGAAAATTGGTTTCTACAAACAAAGAAATACTTAATAAATTGAATCAGCTCGAAAATAAATACGAAAAACATGACAGACAGATCTACGCTATCTTTGAACAAATCAGGGAGTTTCTAACATTTAAAGAAAAGCCTAAAAAGCGGATAGGTTTCAAAAAGCAACAAGTTTTTTTTACAGGCAATCCGGATAAATAAAAGGGGATGGTTCTAAGTTAATTTAATAGCTTGAGTTAAAATAAAATTCTGTGAAAAGAAAGGGTGGGTAATACAGGCAGTATAAGATAAGGGAGTGGATATTTATTAGTAAAAAGTAAACATAAGCAAAGGGGTGGCAGTAAGATTTTGAGGTATTAATTTCATGAGGCGTTTCGGTGTTTGCCTGTGGGGCTCTTCGGAGCTCCGCATACGCTTACAGCGGAGTGAGATAGAGGGTGGACTGAACTATCAAAGGACTGCTATGGACACAAGTTCTCGCATTGCTATCTTGCAGTGTGGCGGGATTAGCTCGTGCCGACCCCGGTCCCACGGGTAAATATCGAAAGGACTCTAACTTATGAAAGTATTTATTATAACTGGGAATTATTGATAAGAGTTGTTAAAAAGTGAATGCGAAACTTTGTTGATAATTTCACATGTAAAATAAAAGATAAGGATACTCTCTATGTGTGGAATATTTGGAATATCGGATAATAAGGACGCTTCAAAATTAAATTATGTCGGGCTTTTTACCCTCCAGCATCGGGGTCAGGAATCAGCCGGCATGGCGGTAGACTCCAAGGGCTCCATACATTATTATAATGGAATGGGTCTTGTGAGCGAGGTTTTTTCAAATGATATGTTTCAATCATTTCAGGGCTCAAGCGCCATAGGCCATGTCCGCTATTCAACTACGGGCTCAAGCAATGTAAATAATGCCCAGCCTCTGTTTTTTAATTCATATCTCGGTCAAACCGCGATAGCGCATAATGGCAATCTTACCAATGCCGCCGCCTTGCGAACGCAGCTTCAAAAACAAGGCGCGATATTTCAAACAAGCACCGACAGTGAGGTGATAATCCATTTGATGGCAAAATATCATCGCGCGACTATTGAAGACACGATAGCCGATAATTTGAATAAACTTGAAGGAGCGTATTCTTTTTTATTTTTATCGCCCGGCAAGATGATAGGGGCCAGAGATCCCAATGGCATCAGGCCTCTTGTGCTTGGAAAGCTCGGCAAGTCTTATATTTTGTCATCGGAGACTTGCGCCATTGAAGTTGTCGGCGGAGAAGTTGTCAGAGAAATTGAGCCCGGTGAAATAGTGGTGATAGAAAAAGGGAAATTAAAATTTAAGAAATTCGGCAAGCCGCGAAAAACAGCAAAATGTATATTTGAACAGGTTTATTTCGCGCGGCCGGATTCTGTTTTTTCCGGCAGAACCGTTCAGCTTGCCAGATATGATATAGGCCGTCTTCTGGCTCGTGAAATGAAAAATGTAAAAGCGGATATTGTAAGCGGCGTTCCCGATTCAGGCACGGCTTACGCTTTGGGATTTGCCAAAGAATCAGGTTTGCCTTATCAAACCGTTTTTATGAGAAATCGCTATACCGGCAGGTCTTTTATTCAGCCAGACCAGAAGATTAGGGAATTTACCGCTCATTTAAAACTCGCTCCGATAAAAGATGTTATAAAAGGCAAGACAATAATTTTGATAGATGATTCTTTAGTCAGGGGCACGACTTCAAAGAAAATAATTAAGAATCTAAAAAAAGCGGGCGCCAAGAAAATTATAATGGTGATAGGTTCTCCTCCCATCACGAATTCCTGTTATTATGGAATAGACACGCCTACGAGAAAAGAGTTGATAGCCGCCAAGCTTAAAACTGAGCAAATTAGAAAATTTATAAACGCGGACGCTCTTCATTATTTAAATCTTCCGGATCTTATTAAAGCCTGCGGTAATAATAAGGACAAGGATTTTTGCACGGCCTGTTTCACGGGAAAGTATCCTACTAGAACTAAGTAGCAATTAGTAAATAGTAAATAGTAATTAGGGAACAGAAAACAACAAATATTAAATTAGGAAACAATATATGACCCTACCACTTCCTCACAAATCTTTGATTAGTATTCTTTTGAGGCCGCTTTGCGGCCTGAGGGGGTGGTAGGGTGAATGTTTTGATTATTGGTTCGGGCGGCAGGGAGCATGTTCTCTGCCGGAAAATTAAACAGAGTCCTCTTTTGACAAAGCTTTACGCTTTGCCGGGTTCCGCCGCGATAAGCGAAATAGCGGATTGCTCAAATGTTGCTGCGGATGATTTTGAAGGCATTTTCAGTTTTTGCAAGAACGAGAAAATAGATGTCGTTATTGTCGGGCCGGAAGCTCCGCTTGCGGCCGGTTTGCAAGATTTTCTTTCGGATAAAGGCATAAAAGTTTTCGGCCCTTCGGCTGCGGGAGCCAAACTTGAATCTTCAAAGGAATATGCCAAAGAATTCATGAAAAAAAATGAAATTCCAACGGCGGATTTTAAAGTTTTCACAGATTGCGCGAAAGCCAAAGAAGAAATTAAAAACATGAAACATCCCCTTGTGATTAAAGCCGATGGTTTATGCGCGGGAAAAGGGGTTAGGATATGTTTTGAAGAAAAAGAGTCTTTTCAGGCGGTGTCCGATTTTATGGACAAAAAAATATTCGGCGACTCGGGCTCAAGAATAATCGCGGAAGAGTTTTTAATCGGCAAAGAAGCTTCAATTATGGCTTTTGTGGACGGCAATGATTTTTTAATGTTGCCGGTTTCACGCGACCATAAAAGGCTTTCAGATAATAATGAAGGGCCCAATACCGGCGGCATGGGGGCGGTATGCCCCGTTAATCTTGATGATGATACTATCGCTATAATTAAAAAGCAGGTTCTTGACCGCTTTATTGAAGGGCTTAAAAAAGAAAATATTTCTTATCGCGGCATAATTTATGTCGGATTAATGTTTACAAAAAGCGGGCCGAAAGTTCTTGAATTTAATGTTCGTTTCGGCGATCCCGAAGCGCAAGCGGTTCTTCCTCTTATAGACGGAGATTTGCTTGAAATAATTATTGCCGCCATTGACGGCAAAATCGCCGGAAAAAAACTCTCAATCAAAAAAGGCGTCTGCGTGAGCATTGTTTTAAGTTCGGGTGGTTATCCCGCAAATCCTGAAAAAGGCAAAGAAATAAAAGGGCTTGAAAACTTTGCCGATTCCGAGGAGATAATGATTTTTCATTCCGGCACAAGAAAAGACTCCGGTAAATGGCTTACAAACGGCGGCCGGGTATTAAATATAGCCGCTGTCGCGCCCAATATTGAAGAAGCCCGGAAAAAAGTTTATTTCGCCATATCCAATATGTCATTTGACGGCATGCATTATAGAAAGGATATAGGGCTATAATAGGGTGTAGGGTAGATGTAAGAAAGGGAGTAGCTTTTTACTATGGGTTATTCTCAAGTCTGTAGCGCTGCCAAGCTGCCGCGCTGATTACTATTTTCCTTTAAAGT
>DAOWGR010000181.1 GCA_030637365.1 Elusimicrobiota bacterium | reverse complement strand
GGTAAAAAAGATAAGAGTCATAAAACCCCGCATAGGCGGAGGTTTTGGCTCCAAACAGGAAGTTTTGATAGAAGATATATGCGCCGCTTTGACGCTTAAGACCGGCAAGCCGGTTAAATTTGAATATACCCGCAGAGAAACTTTTATATCTTCAAGGACCAGGCATCCTTCAATAGTTCGCCTTAAAACCGGGGTAAAAAAAGACGGCACGATAACCGACGCCGAGATGGATATTATTTTAAATACCGGCGCCAACGGCTCCCATGCTTTGACGGTTATGATGTGCGCGGGTTCGCATACGATTCCGATGTACAAAATAAAAAACAATATTAAATTCACGGGCAAAAGCGCTTATACCAATTTGCCGGTGGCCGGAGCCTTTAGGGGTTACGGAGCCACTCAGGCTTTTTTCGGCTGGGAAAGCCAAATGGATATTATGGCTAAAAAAATAGGCATGAATCCATTGGAATTCAGGAAAAACAATTATATAAAGCTCGGCGAGGGTTCTCCGGTTTTTAAAGCCATGGGCGAAGGCGGCGAAGGCGTGGAGCAGGTTATTACCTCAATTGGTTTGGATGACGGAATAAAAGAAGGCCTGAAGGCCATTGATTGGCATAAAAAACGCGAAAAATACGCCAATCAAAAAGGCCCGTTTATCCGCGGTCTCGGCATGGCGTGCCTTATGCAGGGGTCCGGCATTCCCGAGGTGGATATGGCGTCGGCCACCATAAAAATGAATGACGACGGTTCTTTCAATTTATTGATGGGCGCGACTGATTTGGGCACCGGCTCGGATACCATTTTAGCTCAAATAGCCGCCGAGGTGCTTTGCGTTAAAACCGAGGATATTATTACTTATTCATCCGATACGGATTTAACGCCTTTTGATGTCGGCGCTTACGCTTCTTCCACCACTTTTGTTTCCGGCGGAGCGATTAAGAAAACGGCCGAAAAAGTCAGAGAGATGATAATTGAAGTCGCTTCTGAAATGATGAAAGAGAAAAAGGAAAATCTTTTCCTGAAAGATAAAAAAGTCATGTCTGAAAAAGGTTCTTTTCGCTCATTTGGCGAAATTGCCAAATATTCTCTTTACATGCGCAATCAGCATCAAATAATAGCGTCGGCTTCTCATTACGCTCATACTTCTCCTCCTCCTTTTGCCGCGCATTTTGCCGATATTGAGGTGGATACCGAAACTGGAAGAATAAAAGTTTTGGATTATGTGGCTTGCGTTGATTGCGGAACGGCCATAAATCCCACTCTTGCGGAAGGCCAGAATGACGGAGCCGTGCTTCAAGGCCTGGGTCATACTTTAAGCGAAGAGATGGAATTTTCTTCAAATGGAACCATGCTTAATGCCAGTTTCAGGCGCTATAAAATATACAATACCGCCGATACCCCGTCAATAAAAACAATTCTTATTCCCACCTATGAGCCGAACGGTCCCTTCGGAGCCAAATCGGTTTCGGAAATAGGAATAAACGGCCCTTTACCGGCAATAGCCAATGCCGTTTATGATGCGGTCGGAGTAAGGCTTTTTAATCCGCCTTTTACGCCCGATAAAGTGCTTAAAGAAATTAAGAGAAAAGTTTATGATTAACTTACAATAATATTAAAGGAGAAATTCAAATGAAAAATGCAAAAAAAATCAAAGAGATTCTGGATATTGTCCGCAAAAAAAAGATCAGATTTATAAAACTTTGTTTTGTTGATATTTTGGGGCAATTAAAATCCTTTTCAATCACCTCGCGGGAGCTTGAGCATGTTCTTAAAGAAGGCATGGGTTTTGACGGCTCTTCCGTTGAAGGTTTCGCGAGAATTTATGAATCCGATTTGCTTTTGATGTCGGACCCCAAAACATTTAAGATTATGCCTTTAAGTTTTTCTCCCGCGCCGAGCGCGTTAATGTTCGGAGATATTTACACTCCCGACGGGGAGCATTACGCGGGAGATACCAGATATATATTGAAAAAAAATCTGGCTCTCGCCAAAAAAATGGGTTTTGACGATTTTATGGTCGGTCCCGAGCTTGAATATTTTTATTTCGCTGATGATAAAAATCCCAAAACTCTTGATAATGGCGGATATTTTGACAGCATTCCGCTGGATGAATCAAATAATTTGAGAAAAGAAACGATTCTCGCTCTTGAAGAGCTTGGCGTTCATGTTGAATATTCGCATCATGAAGTCGCTCCCAGCCAGCATGAAATTGATTTGCGCTACGCGGACGCTTTGTACATGGCCGACACGGTAATGCTTTATAAGCTTGTGGTTAAGCAAATAGCGGCCAAACACGGCGTTTACGCTTCATTCATGCCAAAACCTCTCAGTTTGGAAAACGGAAACGGCATGCATGTTCATCAATCGCTTTTTAAAAACGGCAGAAATATGTTTTTTGATAAAAAGGATGCCGCTTATTTATCTAAGGATGCCCGCCATTATATTGCCGGGGTGCTTCATCATGTCAAAGAATTATGCATTGTTACCAATCAATGGGTAAATTCCTATAAAAGACTGGTGCCGGGTTTTGAAGCTCCCGTGTATATCGCTTGGGCCAGAAGCAATCGTTCCGCGCTGGTAAGGGTTCCTTTCGCCAAACACGGCCAGGAAAAATCAACAAGAATAGAATGCCGGTTTCCCGATCCCGCGGCTAATCCCTATTTGACTTTTTCCATTATGCTCGCGGCCGGCTTAAACGGAATAAAAAAGAGCATGAAACTTTCAAGGCCGGTGGAAGCGGATATTTATGAAATGAGCGCTATTGAAAGAAAAGCGGAAAAAATTCATACTTTGCCGGGTTCGCTGATAGAAGCTTTGGAAGAGGCTGAAAATTCAAAGTTTTTGAAAGAGGCTTTGGGCGAGCATGTTTTTGAGAAATTTATTGAGAACAAAAGGATAGAATGGAACAATTATCGAGTGCATGTTTCGGACTATGAAATAAATCGCTATCTCAGCATATTGTGATTTTCATAAGCGTATATTATGCGGTTAAACGGCATTTGTCAATATTGTAAACCGTTTTGAATTTTTGGGAATTTAAAAATTGTGAATTGACGGTCCATGGTCGTTCTGGTCGGTTCGTTATTCCGAGGGGGGGATAATGGAAAGTTTACTAAATGCTGTTTTTTGTTGTTTTTTGTCTTTTGAAAATTTATTTTTAAGTCCTGACAAGGATTTTAAAGCTATGAGAGAATTAAT
>DAOWGR010000100.1 GCA_030637365.1 Elusimicrobiota bacterium | reverse complement strand
GCATAAAAAAGCATGGAATAGAAATCGCCCGAATTAAAACAAGAACTACGAAAAGGACAAACGGACGATAACAAAATATTACCAAACGTATTCAACAAAAACCTGATAATCCCCATGAGCCTTTTTCACATTTTTCAAGGCCGGCTCGCGCGAACTTTCGGTCTTGCTGGATAACACATACCAATGATAAAGTAACAAAAATCATAAACGATAATCTTCATTCATCTCCTCTTTATTCGGGGAAAATCAAATCAATCGGGCCAAGATACTGCCCTTCCATAGAAGATAAAATCGTAAAATTCCCTCATCATAAAAGCCATCATATATTTTTAGAGCCCGAAGGCTTTAATACCGAAGAATATTATTTAAACGGCCTGGCGACAAGCCTGCCCGAAGATACGCAGTTAAAAATACTTCATTCCATCAAAGGGCTTGAAAAAGCCGAAATCTTGCGCGCGGGCTACGCCATAGAATATGATTTCGCTTATCCGATTCAGCTCAAAAAAACTCTTGAATCAAAAATAGTGCCGGGGCTGTTTATGGCCGGACAGGTAAACGGCACGACCGGTTATGAAGAAGCCGCCGCTCAAGGCCTTATGGCGGGCATAAACGCCGTTAATAAATTAAAAAACCTAAATCCTTTAATCCTTGAAAGAAACGAAGCTTATATCGGAGTTATGATAGACGACTTGATAACAAAAAATGTGGACGAACCGTATAGAATGTTTACTTCAAGAGCGGAATATCGCCTGCTTTTGCGCAAAGATAATGCCGACCTTCGCCTTTTGAACTACGGCTTTAAAACGGGTTTAATAAATAAAAAATATAAAAAACCTTTTAAGCTTTATGAAGCGGCCGTTAAAGAAATTATCGGCAACCCTCATTTTAAAACTACAAAAAAAACGGATATGCTTCCATGGTCGTTTGAAACGGCTCTTAAAGAAGCGAAAATTCAGAAAGAATATAAACCCTATATTGAGAGAAACATAAAAGAAGTGGAGAAAATGAAAAATTTTGAACATATAAAAATTCCGGATACTTTGGATTTTTCAAAAATCAAAGGTTTGCTTCTTGAATCAAAACAAAAATTCATAAAAGTGCGCCCGAAAAGCTTGGCTCAGGCGTCGCGTATTCCGGGAGTAACTCCCGCCGACTTGCAACTTGTGCTTATCAATATTTCCGCTAAGGGGAAAAAGGCGAAAAGGCAATTAGGCAACAGGGCACAAAGGAACAACAAAGTAAGGACGGAGGAAAAAGCAAAAGTATAGAGTTTAGAAAAAACGAGAGTATGAAAATTTGTTATATTGTGTTGCTCTTTATAGTTTTTTTTCTGTAGCCTACAGCCTGATGCCTATAGCCTTTATATTATGACTAATGAAAATCACTTCCTAAAACAAATAAATGACTGGGATATTGAAATCTCTGAAAATCATTTAAAACTTTTAGGTTATTATGTGACGGAAGTTTTGGACAAAAATAAAAAGTTCAATTTAATTTCAAATAAAGACGCGAATATCATATGGACACGGCATATCGCGGATTCCATAGCTCCTTTAAAAAAAATAAAAACATTGTTTCCTTCTCTAAAAAACAAGCTTATAGCTGACGCGGGTTCAGGCGCGGGTCTTCCGGGAATTCCGCTTAAAATACTTCTTGAAGACGCCAACTTCAAATTATACGAACCGAATCTTAAAAGAAGAAGTTTTTTGATATGGCTTTTTTCAAAATTAAAATTAAAAAAAATTGAAACATCCCATAAAAGAATAGGCGAAAACCCTCGCAGTCACAAAGGGGAAATTGATATTTTGATTGAAAGAGCCATGGGACAGCTTGAAAATATATTGCCTCAATGCTTAAATATGGTTAAAGAAGAAGGCGGCTTGTTTTGCGCTTGGCACGCGAATGCTGAAATTTTAAAATCTTTGAAAATTAAAACTATCATGAAGAAAATGAATACCGATGTTTGTGATATACACGATTATAAGCTCGCGGGAGAAAAAAAAGAACAGATTCATCCTCATTTTAAGGAGAGGAAAATGCACTTATTAAACACCTATTTTACGCCATTCGCGCTCATACTTACAATATTTGCCATCTATTTCTCGGCTCTTGATAAACAAACAATATACGGCACATTCACAATTCTTGCCGCCACCTTCGCGATAAATTGGTGGGTTTCAAAAAATGAATATAAGTTTTTCAAGTGGATTCAAAAAATAAGAATTTTAACCGTTGTCTTCAATTTGCTGATTACCGCCATTATTTTTTACCTTCTCGGCTCCTATTGGGCGCCCACATGGCTGCTTTTGTATCTTCGGAAGGTGTCCGTGTTAAAGGAATTGTTTGTGATCCGAAACTGAGGTCCGCACCGCCGATATTAGGAGGATCTGGTGACCAGAAATATTCAGATCCAAGATCTGTATCCATATTGGTCCATACACCACCGACGCCAGCATCACCACCATTGCCGCTCCAGCCGCCCGGCGCAAATTTTGCGTTTGTCCAGTACAACATTTCTCTGCCATTAAGTTCCGCTATGCCGGTTTCCAGTGCACGATATTCCGCAGTTCCGCTGATATCATTTATCTTGCTGATCGCAACAGATCCCATAACACCCATGATAACCAGCACGGCCATAATTTCAATAAGCGTAAAGCCTTGTTTATTTTTTAGAAGCGATTTCATTTTACAATTTTTTTTATATCTGAATTATCTTGACCGTTTTCCAGCCACAGACATGCTGGATGCCGTTCTGGTTAAAATGACTGACTGTTTTAAGTTCTAGTCCAATTTGCCGGAGTATTTATATCAGAAGCTGTTC
>DAOWGR010000126.1 GCA_030637365.1 Elusimicrobiota bacterium | reverse complement strand
GTAAGATTACACGGGGAGAAGCAAGAAGTCAGAATTTTGGGAAATTCCTTATACATCTGACTGCTGGCAGCTGATTTCTATATTTATGGAAGTTAAATTTTCAGATAGGGGTTATTTTTATGGAGCAAAATAAAGAAGAACAATCAGGGCAGCAGTTTCAAAGAAAAACAATACTCATTAAGAAACATTTGCAGTATAAGTATATGACGCTTATATTTCTAAGCGTTTTTATCGCTTTTTTAATAGTGGGGCTGGATATAATGTGGACGGTATCCAAATTTGTCGGCGAACATCCCATGTTGCAGCCTTTATTGGATGATGTTTTTTCAATGGCGCCGCTTTTTATGATGAAAGCGCTGATGTATCTGGTAATAGTTATCATAGTGTCGGCCGTTATCTCTCATAGAATGGCGGGGCCGATATTTAAATTTGAAAAGAGCGCTAAAATTATCGCGTCAGGCGATTTAACTCATAGAGTATGGCTTAGGAAAGGAGATCAGCTTGTTGATTTAAAAAACAGTTTTAACACTATGGTGGATTCCGTCCATAAGTCCATTAAGAGCGATAAGACGATAATTGACGGTTCGCGCCGTGAGCTTCTGGAGGAAGCGTCCAAAACCGGTGATTCGCTTCTTAAAGGCAAGCTTGAGCAAATAGAGGGTAATCTTGGAAAGGTTTTTTCTTCTTTAAAGATTTAAGAATTGGCAAAAAAGTAATTGGTAATGAGCAATTTAAGGGAACTCCTGTTTTTCCGACGCTAATTACTGTTTATTCGTTACTAATTGTGGAGATAATGAGAAAATTAATTTTATTATGCGCGTTTCTTTTATTATGCGGCAATGTTTCCGCCGCTTCCGAGTCGTCCTTGATTGAAATAATTTCACTTGGCAAAGCCATAGAGCTTTCAAAAAAAAATAATCCGACGCTTCTTTCGGCCGAGCAGGATATAATAATAGCCAAGCAAAGGGTCAAGGAAGCCCGGTTTATGGCATTTCCGCAATTTTCTTTTGCCGGAACTTTGACAAGGCTTAATCTTGAATATCCGATGGTTCTTCCTCAGGAATTCGGCGGCAGATATTTGGATAATTCCATCTCTGAAAATTTTTACGCCTTAAGAGCGTACGCCTTTCAGCCCATCTATACCGGCGGCAGAAATAAAAGCACTTTTAGAATAGCCAAGACGGCTCATAAAGAAGCGAAAGTAAAATATGAAACGGTTAAAAGGGATGTTGTTTTTGACACGAAAAAAGCGTTTTACACATTGCTTTTTAAGAAAAAAATTATTGAGATAAGCGATTTTTGGGGCAAAAAAGCGAAAGATTTGTCGATTAAAATAAAGAAAGACAAATGGGAGGCCATTGAAATCAAAACTTTTATAAGCGCTTTAAACAGTGAAAGAGACGCTTATAAAAAGGATTTTCGCCTCGCTAAAATGACTTTTCAAAAAACCATGGGCCGGCAGACCATTCCGCAGGTGGATATTTCGGGGGAGTTTGAAATTTATTCGGTAAAAATAGACAGGAATAAAAGCCTTATAACGGCCATGGAAATGAGATCCGAGCTTAAAAGCGAAATATATAAAGCGCAGATAGACGAGATTGCCGTTAATATGGCGATGATAAAACGGTATCCGAATATTTATTTGGGCGCCAGTTATGATGTGGTCGGCTATAATACTTTCACCGATAACGATGTTAAGTCCAATAATTGGATAGCTTCTTTGGCGATTAAGCTGCCCATTCCGTGGGATACATGGACTCAGGTCACGCAGAGAAGGGCTCAGCAGAGAAAGGGGGATCTCAAAAGAAGCGATTTGCGCGATGAAATAAGATTTGAGGTGATTAATGCCAATGAGAATCTTGATTTTTGGCAAAAGGAATCGCAAAAAAGAAAAGATATCCTGTTAAAAATAAAAAAGGAATATCAAAATTCCATAAGAAAAAATAATTTGCCTATGTCGGCGCTTAGAACGCTTAAAGAAGTTTATAATTTTGATAAAAGCTATATTGAGTCCGTCTATGAACAAACGATGGCGAAAATTAAGCTTGAGTGGGCGCAAGGCAGAGATTTTATTCAATGAAATCAGTTCGCGAAATAATATTCAATTTTTTAAAAAACCGATTGTCAGGGCCCGCAGTTTCCCTTCTTCTATCTTTCTTAATATTTTTTTCGTGCGCGCGAAGCGTATTTTCGCTGGAAATTTCAGACGACGATATATTGACCGATATTTTGTGGTCTAAAGTTATAAATTTAAAGCCGCCGGACAGGCCGTCCGTCGGCGTGGCGCTTTCGGGCGGAGGAGCAAGAGGCTTCGCTCATGTGGGAGTTCTGGATGTTCTTGGCAGCCGCGGTTTTCCGATTGATTATATTTCAGGCACTTCCATGGGCGCCATTATAGGAGCGCTTTATTCTTCCGATATGAAGATGGAGGATATTTGGAATTTTGGCAGGGAAACTTCTTCAAGAAAGATTTCAAGAGATTTCAGGGGCTTAAAGGCCATAAATCTTTTATTTAGAGACAAGCTTATATCGCCGAAGTATATAGCCGATTTTATTGAAAAGAGTTTGGGCGCTTATACTTTTGAAAGCTTGAAATATCCTTTTGCCTGCGTCGCCATGGATTTTAAGACGGGAGAAAAAATAATATTTAACAGCGGACCTGTTGATATCGCGGTTAGGGCGAGCGTTAATCTTCCGGGAATTTTTAAGCCCGTAAAATACCGGCATCGTTATTTGGTTGACGGAGGCGTAGTGGATTTTCTCCCCGTTGATGTCGCCAAATTATTGGGCGCGCAGTGGATATTGGCGAGTGTGACCGAGAGCGATCCTGAAATATTGCCGGAAAATGTTTTATTCTCTCTTATGCAGGTTATAGATATAAGAGGAAGCTTGCTTTCCGCGCAGGCTCAGGATGAAGCCGATTTTGTTTTAAAGCCTTCCGTCGGTTTCATTAATGCTTCGGATTTTGACAAATGCGTTGAAGCCGGAGAAACGGGCTTGATTGAAGCCAACAGCAAATTAAAAAAACTTAAAAGAAAATATCTCACGGATGCCGTCAATTTGATTATGAGGAAATTTTAATTATGGCTCATAATAAAATATTTTTTGTTTTGCCATTCTCTGTTCTTTATTTGCTGTTTTTTGTTGTTTGCTCCGGGGCGTTTTGGTTTTCGGGCGAATCTGAAAAGAAATACGAGGCGGATATTAAAGCGATTATAAGCGATTATAAGAAGGATGATTGTTTTCAGGTTATAGAAAGGGTTAATGGATTTCTTGAAAATAAGCCTCCCGCTCATTTTAAGGAAGAGGCGTATATTTACCTTGGAAGTTGTTATGAGAAGAGAAATGAAATAGATAAAGCCTTGGATATTTACGGATTGGCAAACGCTCTTTATCCGGAGAATAATTTCTTTCGCGAATCTTTGGCGAATATTTATTTAAGCGCGGGATTTTTTGAAAAAGCCCTGGTATTGTTTAAGGAATTGATTGAAGACGAAGATTCCTCTTATAAAGCTCGCGCGGGACTCGCGAAAAGTTACGCTTCACTGGGTTTTTATAAAAAAGCGCGGAAAAACTTTTCCGAAGCTTTAAAAATGAGCGAATATAAAGATTTTGCTTTAATTAAAGAATATTCAAGAGAGCTGATACGGGTTCGTTATTATGACGATGTATTGGCCATATTTAAAAAGACTTCCGGCGAATTTAAAAAAGACGCGGAAGTTTATTTGATTTTATCAAGAGTTTACATGTACAAAGGGAAATACAAAGAATCTTTAACTTATATAAATAAAGCTCAACAAATATCGCCCGATAGGCGCGATATGGCATTATACGGAATATTTCTGAATATTATGGCTTCAAATTACGCTAAAGCTTTGTCTAAAATCAATCACTTTACAAAAAACAACAGTGAAGATTCTTTGGTTCTTTTGGCTCGGGCCATTGTAAAATTAAAGAAAGGGAATAAAAAAGAGAGTTGTAAAATTTTGAAAGGCATTTCAAAAAATAAAACTTCTTTTGTTTCTCAAATAGCGGCGGCGATGCTTGGGGAAGAATCAGGTCACAGGTCGCAGGTCACAGGTCACAAGTAACAGCGAGGGGAGAGCAGTGAGCGGAAAACTGAAAATTGAATTTTACAAGATGTCGGGCGCTGGCAATGATTTCGTCCTTTTATTCGGCAAAAAATACGCGAAATTAAATTTAAAAAAATTGGCGTTAAAGCTTTGCGCGCGCAAAACATCCATAGGAGCCGACGGGCTTTTATACGCGGAGAAAATATCAAAAGACATTATTAAGATGCGATATTTTAATCGCGACGGGTCCGAGGCTTTTTGCGGAAACGGAGCCAGATGCTGCGCGTGGTGGGCAAGCTTTAACGGCATTATAAATAAAAAGAAGTTTAAGATTGAAACGGTAAAAGGCGCTCTGAAGGCTGAAATAATCGCGAAAGAGAAAGTTAAAGTTGAAATGCCGGATGTGGACAAGGTGAATTTGAATTATCGCGGAATATATCCTTCAGCCGTTAAAAAACTGCACTTTCTGCATACCGGCGCGCCTCACGCCGTTGTTCCCGTAAGGAATCTTGAAACTCTGGATATTAATTTCTTGGGAAATAAGATAAGGCATAATAAAGTTTTTGGCAAAGAGGGAACAAATGTTGATTTTATTTGTTTGAAAGGCGGCAGGATTTTTATACGGACATATGAAAGAGGGGTGGAAGCCGAGACTCTCGCCTGCGGCACCGGCATTACGGCCGGCGCCATAGCCATGGCCGCGTTAATGGATATTAAGCCGCCTGTAATTTGTTTGGCGAAAAACGGCGAGAAATTTAAAGTTTGGTTTGATCGCGGCAATAAAGAGAGAATTTCAAATATATATCTTCAAGGTCCGGCAAAACAGATTTTTAAGGGAGAAATGTGTGTGTAAGAAGCAAGAGGCAAGAAGCCAGAAGTCAGAAACGGCAAGGTAAAAAAGCACATAGTGCTTTTTTAGGAGAATTTATGATTGATTTGAAAGGAAGTTTTGCGGCTATAATTACGCCGTTTAAGGATGATAAGATTGACGAAGACGCTTTAAGGAAAATAGTTAATTTCCAACTGGAAAGCGGAACATCCGGCATAGTTCCCTGCGGTTCAACGGGCGAATCCAGTTTATTGACGCTTGAGGAATATTTAAGGGTTATAGAAATAGTCGTTGAGGAAGTTAAAGGCAAATTGCCGGTTTTATGCGGAACCGGAACCAATTCAACTTCCGCGTCCGTTAATATGATAAAAAGGGCCGCAAAGCTCGGTGTTGACGGTTTTTTAACCATAGTTCCTTACTATAATAAACCCACGCAAGAGGGCATGATGGCTCATTTCGGCGCCTTGGCCGAAAGCGCGGAGCAATCAATCGTTCTATATAATATACCGGGCAGGACGGGCATTAATATGCTTCCCGCCACGGTAGCGGCTTTAAGCCGTAAATATCCGAATATAATAGGCGTTAAAGAGGCCTCGGGCAATCTTGACCAGGCGAGTGAAATAGCCGCTTTAACGGATTCCGGTTTTTCCATTATGTCGGGCGATGACGCTCTCACCTTGCCCATTATGAGCGTCGGAGGCAGAGGAGTAATATCGGTCACGGCCAATATACTGCCGAATGTAATGGCCAAGATGTGCGAATTATTTGCCAAAGGCGAAGTTAATGAAGCTCAAAAAATTCATTTAAAACTTTTCCCGTTGATCAAAGCTCTTTTTGTGCAAACAAATCCCATTTGCGTAAAATACGCGATGCATTTAATGGGTTTTTGCGCGCCCGAGCCAAGGCTGCCTCTTTTGCCATTGAGCGATAAATATAAAAGTCATTTAAAGAAAGCTCTTTTGGAGCGGGGGATAAAAACAGTCTGAACTTTTTTGGCGGATTCCAAGTATTATAAGAATGACTGTTTAGCGGAGACGGCATATCATTTAACGCGGGTTTAACATTGCCTTTTTGATATAATTGAACTCAATATAAACACGAGGTAATTAATTGTCAATGAGTATAAAATTACTGGGTATTTCAGCCTTTTACCATGATTCGGCGGCAACTCTTGTGGAAGACGGCGAAATTATAGCCGCCGCTCACGAAGAGCGGTTTTCACGCAAAAAACATGATAAAAATTTTCCGACAAACGCCGTAAAATTTTGTTTGAAAGAAAGCGGGTTTTCGTTAAATGAATTGGACGCCATAGTTTTTTACGATAAACCGCTGTTAAAATTTGAACGCTTGCTTGAGACCTATTACGCGTTTGCTCCAAAAGGCCTTTCTTCTTTCTCATCGTCGATTCCCGTATGGATTAAGGAAAAAATCTTATTAAAAAAATTGATATCCGAAGAAATATCCAAAATAAGCAAATCGGATAAAAAAATAAAGCTGCTTTTTACCGACCATCATTTATCTCACGCCGCCAGCGCGTTTTTTCCGTCTCCTTTTGAAAAAGCGGCCATATTGACCGTAGACGGAGTGGGCGAATGGACGACAGCTTCAATATTTTCCGGCGAAAAGAATTCAATAAAGCCGATAAAGGAGTTGAGATTTCCTCATTCACCGGGTCTGCTTTATTCGGCTTTTACTTATTATTTGGGCTTTAAAGTCAATTCGGGGGAATATAAGCTTATGGGTTTGGCTCCGTATGGCAATCCCGATTCGGAAAATTTAAAAAAATACAAAGAAACGATATATCGGCATTTGGTTCATGTTAAAGACGATGGTTCCATATGGATGAACCAAAAATATTTTGACTACTGTACGGGTCTTAGAATGTGCAAAGACGAGTTATGGGAAGGGTTGTTCGGTTTTCCAAAAAGACAGCCTGAAAGCGCTTTGGAACAATGTCATTGCGATTTGGCATTGGCTATACAGCAAATAATTGAAGAAATAATATTCTTAATGGCAAAAACAGCCAAGAAATTAACTTCTTCGGATAATTTGTGTTTGGCTGGAGGAGTGGCTTTAAATTGTGTGGCAAACGGAAAACTTTTAAAATCCGGGATATTCAAAGATATATGGATACAGCCGGCCGCGGGAGACGCGGGAGGAGCATTGGGAGCCGCTTTGGCGTCTTATCATCTTTATTTCAATAAAACGCGCGAAATAACCGAAAGCGATAAAATGAAAGGCTCTTATTTGGGGCCGGAATTTTCCGGTTTGGATATAAAATCCATGGCAAAGAAGTATAAAGCGCGATTTACATATTATGAAGATTTCAGCGAGCTTTGCGAAAAAACGGCGGAGCTTCTTTCAAAAGGAAAAATTGTGGGATGGTTTCAGGGAAAAATGGAATGGGGGCCGCGCGCTCTGGGAAATCGCTCAATATTGGGGGATCCGAGAGACAGTGATATGCAGAAGCGTTTGAATCTTAAAATAAAATACCGTGAGGGATTTAGGCCGTTCGCGCCGTCTGTGCTTTGGGAACACGCGAAAGATTATTTTGATGTCATCCAAGAATCGCCGTATATGCTTTTAGTGGCGGATGTGATTGACAAAAGAAGAAAGCCTTTGCCCGAGAATTATCATGAGCTTCCGTTGAAAGAAAAATTGTATTTTTTGAGATCGGATATTCCTTCCGTGACTCATTTGGATTATTCCGCGAGACTTCAAACCGTTCATAAAGACAAAAATCCCGAATATTACGCTTTAATAGAGGCTTTTTACCGGCAAACCGGATACGCGGTGATAGTTAACACCAGTTTTAATGTTCGCGGAGAACCCATAGTATGCGCGCCAAAAGACGCGTATAAATGTTTCATGCGGACGGAAATGGATTATTTGGTTGCGGGCAATTATCTGTTTAAAAAAGATGATCAGCCGAAATGGGCGGAAAGCGGAAACTGGAAAGAAGATTATGTCCTTGATTAAAAATGATAAATTAAAAAATCTTTTTGTTTTTTTGTGCGGCTGCGTTATGGCGGCGCTGATGCTTGAAGTTTTTCTGAGCGTATATAATCCGTTCGGATTCAGAATAAAAGGAAATAAGGTGATATTGTACCCATATAAGCGCTATGTGATACAAAACAAAAGCATCAAAGGAGCTGATTCGATAATACGCCGCAGCAACAATTCAATAGGATTAAGAGGAATGGAGCCGCCTAAAGATTTGAATCTAAAAGACACTTTGTCAATAATAACGGTTGGAGGGAGCACCACCGAATGCTATTATCTTTCGGACGGAGACACATGGCCGGATATGGTGTATAAATTTCTGTCCGTTTCGTTAAAACCTTTATGGCTGAACAATGCGGGTTTGGACGGTCAATCCACCTATGGCCACTTGGTAATGCTTGAAGACTATATATTGAAACTTAAACCTAAAGTGGTGATTTTTCTTATCGGCATAAATGATGTGGCGCTGGGAGCTCTTAACAAATCCGACAAGGAAATTATCAGGGGCAATAGAGGCGCTTTAAAGAATATAATAGACTACTGCGCCGTAAAATCCGAAATATGCGCGAGCATTATTAATATGGCTTTACATTTTAAGGCTAAAAAATTCAACGCGGCCCACGGCGCTTTGAATTTAAAATTAATGCCTCAGAGAAAAGTTTCCTCCGCTAAGAGAGGCGAGATATTAAAAGAACACGAAAAATACTTGCCCAATTACGGCAAAAGGCTTAAGAAACTCATAGATTTATGCAGGCAAAACGATATGGAGCCGGTATTTATCACACAGCCTTCTTTATACGGCAAAGCGATAGACCCGATTAGCGGCGTTGATTTGGGCGTATTGGAAATAAAAAACGATTTTTTAAACAGCCGGACGGAAAATGACATTTTAAATTCCTACAATCGGATAACGGCAAGAATGGCTGAGAAAAACAAAGTTTTTCTTATTGACTTGGCTGATAAAATGCCTAAAACTTCATTGTTTTATTATGATCCTTATCACTTCAATAAGAAAGGCGCAATAAAAGTCGCGGAAATAATATCCGGCGAATTATGTCCGTTTTTAGCCGATAAATTTCCCGGCTTTGTAAAATCCAAATGTTTTAAATAGGTGAAAAATGGAATTTTTAAAAGACATTTACGGTTTGATTAAAGAAAGAAAAAAATGGTGGCTAATGCCCGTCATAATTGTTCTAATGCTTATAGCCGTGTTAATAACGCTATCGGGAACATCGGCCATAGCGCCGTTTATATACACGATTTTTTGATATGAAAAGATTAGATATCGTACAAACTCTAAATATCCTGAGCGCCGCGTTTATGATTTTATATCTTTTGTTTGCGCGCAAATGGATTTTTTATATTGCCGCGATTTTGCTTTTATTGTCCATTTTGGATAAATTGGCGATTTCCAAGTTTATCGCCAAATTATGGGTTTCGTTTGGAAAATGGATAGGGGAAATAAACACCAAAATAATATTATCCATTGTGTTTTATTTTATACTGACCCCGGTCGCGTTTTTGTACAGATTTTTCAATAAAGAAAAAATAAAGCATTTCAAAGAGGATTCCAAGACCAGTTTTTTTGAGAATTTAAAGACGGGAAATTACGAAAAACGCGATTTTGAAAAGCCATGGTAAAATGAAAAATGCGCCCGGCGCATTTTTTAGTCGTCGGTTCACGGTCACCGGTTGCGGCGTGATGAACGCATTATTTGCTTTGCTGTTTCAATTCCTTCACTCACGCTTTCTTCCATAAATGAATATTTCCACGCGCCGTATCTTCCTATGGAATGAATCCGATGCTTTTTCAAATAGGCAAATATTTCAGGCAGGGCTTTTGCTCTTTCTTTATCGTATATCACATAGGCGCATTCTATTTTCAGCCACATGCTTTCAATAATATCTTTCGGGCTTTTTAATATGCCGCATTTAATCAGGCCTTTGATGATGTCTTTTTTTGTTTGCTGGAGATTAATGGGTTTGCCGTATGTGGACACTTCAATATACATTGACGACGCGTTTTTCGGAGTTATGCGTTTTGAGAAATTGGAGCTTATGCCCGCTCTGTAAAACTTAAATCTTTTTTCGGGAAAATATGTCCAATGTTTATCGGAGTTTATTTTTGTTGTCCCGATATTCAGCACATAAACCGTGGTGTATTTAAGAGTTTTATTCAGTTTTTTTATTTTTTCGGGCGCGTCAGTTACTTTATTTATAAAATGCTTAAGGCCGATGGTGTTTATCAGGCGCTTATATTGAATTTTGCCGATATTCTTTATAGCGGCGGTTTTTGTTTTAAGATTTATGTCCGTAAGCTCGGCATTAAGATTAATGTTTTTAATTTGTTTTAAAAAGGCGTCTGAAAGAGCTTGTATGCCGCCGGTTTTCGGATAATAAAATGTCGGATTATAGCCGATATTTTTCTTTTCTTTTGAATAAGCGCCGGTAATTATATCTTCCATTTTCGGCACCGGCACAAACGGCGCGCACCAGTCACTGCTTAGTTTTTCAAGAGGGTATTGCCAAAGCTTGCTGTTATAAGGAAGCATGAAATGCTTGTTTATTCCCTCCCCAAACACGGATAATGACCAATTTTTGAAGTTTAAAAGAGCGTTGCTTTTCAGTTTGTTTTTTAATCTCTTTTCATAAGCTTTTATAAAACCGCTTACGCAGTCTTTTCTCGCGGAGTTTGGCAAATTAAAAAGATTGAATTGGAACGGATAGGGGGAAAACACTCCGTGCGAATAAATTTGCGATTTTCTTTTAATAAGGGCGTGATTTTTTTTCAGCAGCTTTAAAATTAATTTTTTTGTTTTTTCATCGTGAAAATGAAGAAGATGTCCGGAAAAGTCAAAAGTAAAGCCGGTTTTTTTAAAAGATGATGATAGGCCGCCGGCTTTATTCTCTTTTTCAATAAGCAAATAGTCCGTCTTTCCTTGAAGCTTGAAAGCCGCCGATAAGCCCGATAGTCCCGCTCCGATAATTAAAGTGTCGATTTTTTTCATAAGAAATTTTTTCTCTAAAAACATAGTTTATTATTTATATTGCTCTTTGCTCAAGTCCGCGAGACTTGTTAACGCCTTTTTTTGGCGCGCTAATGTTTTAGAAATTTAAAAAACGGCGCGTTTGATTTTTAAATGACAAAACCGATTCGAAAACTTGACACAGCAAAATGTTCTTTTTATAATGAGATGTGGGCTTTTTATCGGGAGAATATAATGAATGAACGCAAAAGATTTTTTGTCACCGGCGGAATGGGTTTCATCGGTTCTCATATTGTAAGAAATCTTTTGGAAAAAGGCTGTGAAATAACGGTCTTTGATTCTTTTATTCAGTATGTGGAGCCTTCCGGATATGATCGATTTGCCAATCCTTATAATCGCCTCAAAGATGTTTTTGACAAAATCAAAATTGTCAGAGGGAATCTTACGGACTCCAATACTCTTAGGAGAGCCCTTTATGAATGCCAACCGGATTATATTATACATCTCGCGGCCATGCCATTGGCAAATCTGGCCAATATAGCGCCGGAAGAAGCCAAAGACTCCATTATTTCCGGGACAACAAATCTTCTCTGCCTTTTGCAAGAGCTGTCATCTCTAAAAAAGTTCGTTTATGTTTCGTCAAGCATGGTGTACGGCGACTTTGAAATGATACCGGTGAAAGAAGAAGCGATAAAAGAGCCCAAAAGCGTTTACGGAGCGCTTAAACTCTGCGCTGAAATTATCGTGAAAACCTATAGCAATCTCTATGGCGTTGATTACGCGATAGTGAGGCCGACGGCGGTTTACGGGCCTTATGACGGCAATAAACGAGTGATAAGGATTTTTCTTGAAAATGCTTTGCGGGGGGAACCCATACAAGTGAAGGGAAAAGATGTGGCGCTTGATTTTACCTATGTTAAAGATACGGCCGAGGGAATTATTCTCGCCGCGCTGAATAAAGAATCGTCGAGGGAAGTGTTTAATATTTCCCGAGGCGAGGAAAAAACCCTTTTGGAGGCGGCTGAAATCGTGGCGTCTCTGATTCCCGGCGCGAAAGTGGAATGCGATGAAAAAGATTCCTCATATCCCTCCCGCGGCACAATGAGTATTTCAAAGGCGAAAAGAATACTCGGATATTCGCCCAAATACTCTTTGGAAAAAGGGATTAAAGAGTACTGTGAATTTTTAAAGGAGCGTTTGGGTGGCCAGTAATATAAAAATTCCTTTCGGAAATCTTGACAGACAGTTTGCCTCTCATAGAGAAACCTTCCTAAAAATCGCCGATGAAGTTTTTACTTCGGGAAATCTTCTTCAGTCTCGCGCGGTTGATGATTTTGAGAATAAAATGGCCGAGATGTGCGGCAGAAAGCGCGCTGTCGCCGTTAATTCCTGCACAGACGCCCTTTATTTCGCTCTTTTGACTTGCGGCGTTAAACCGGGAGATGAAGTTCTTGTAACCTCCTTTTCATTCATCGCCTCTCTTTCCCCCATATTGAGGGCCGGAGCGAAACCAGTGTTTATTGATATTGAGCCGGATTATTTCATGATGGATTTAAAAAGCATTGAAAGAAAAATCACGCCAAATACAAAATTTATTCTCGCGGTTCATCTTTTCGGGCAATGTCTTAATATGCGCGAGGTTGAAGAGTTTGCGAAAAAACACAATATCACGATAATAGAAGACGCCGCCCAATCTTTTGGCAGTTCTTATAAAGGAAGACCCGCGGGAAAGTTGGGTAAAGTCAGCTGTATCAGTTTTGATCCCACTAAAGTTGTGGGTTCTTTCGGAAGCGCCGGCATCGCTCTTACGGATTCGGAAGAAATCGCCGAACATATCAAAAGATTGAGATGCCACGGAAAAGGCAAGGGAGAGAATGGTTTTTCTCATTTGGGTTTTAACAGCCAGCTAAGTTCGGAACACGCGGCCATGCTTTCGTTTAAACTTGATTTGTTGAAGGAATGGATGGCAAAAAGAAATCAAATCGCCCAAAAATATATCGCCGAATTGAAAGATTTTGAAGGCGAGAATCTGACTCTTCCAAAAATAAGAAAGGACAGCTCTCATAATTGGCACAAATTTGTCCTAAAAACGAAGCATCGAGACAAACTGAGAAAAAAATTATCCGAAATGGGAATTGACACAAAAGTTCATTATACATACACTTTGGGTCGGACGGAATATTTGCCGGAAAATTTCAAAGATTCCGCCCGAATTGCCGAGAAAATCACAAAAGAAGTCTTGTCATTGCCGATTTATCCCGAACTGACGGATGAAGAAATCAAACACATTATAAAAGAATTAAAGGAATTTTTTAAATATGAATGACAATGAAGAAAAAAAGATTGAAGTAAGCGTGGTAATCCCCGTATTTAACGAAAGGGAAGCGGTAAGAAAATGCGTTACTGAAATAATTCAAAAAATGGACGCTCTTTCTTATGAATATGAAATTATAATCGTTGACGACTTTTCCTCGGACGGAAGCATGGATGAGATAAAGGATTTGCCGGTTAAAATCATCAGCTTTTCCAGAAACAGAGGCGGAGGAACGGCCAGGCTTATCGGCATGAGGCATGCCAGGGGAAATATAATAGTGCAAACGGACGCGGACGGCACTTATCCGCTTGACGCCATAGGTGAAATGCTCGACCTGATGAAAACCGCGGACTTGGTAATAGGCGCGCGGAAAAAAGAATCCGCTAAAAAATTCTATTTTTTGCGAATTTTCATGAAGTGGTTTATCAAAAAAATCGCCGAACTTTTAGTCAACCAGAAAATTCCCGATTTAAATTCGGGTTTAAGAGTTTATAAAAGAAAAATCGCTTTGAAATACGCTTATCTTTACCCGGCGGGTCATTCCATAATGAGCACGATGACTCTTGCTTTTATGAGCGAGGGATATGTAGTTAAGTTTGTAGCCGTTGATTACCTCAAGAGAATAGGCAGCACATCGTTTAATATATTCAGGGATACGACGCTATATTTGATAACCACGCTCACGACGATTGTTTATTTTAATCCTTTGAAAATACTGCTTCCGCTTTCATTTTTTATATCATTCCTGGCATTTTTGTCCACAGTAAGAGACCTCCTGCGGCTTGCTTTCGGGCCTGTTACAATAATGCTCTGGCTTTTGGTGGTTCTCTTGATGATTCTCGGTTTGATTTCCGAACAAATAAGGCGAGTCGCCAAATTGATTGCGAGCGATTGCGACGAAAGATAATCGATAAAAATGTCGCGCGCTGTTGTTTATATTCATTTTTAATTCACGCGTGAATAACGATTGCCGGCCGGCGGCGAATGGTTTTTTGATAAAAAAGGGTAAGGTTAAATATGTGCGGGATTGTAGGCATCTTAAATTTCAACTCCGATTCGGTCAATAAAGAAACAATAAAAAAAATGAACGATTTAATTTCTCACAGAGGACCTGATGAGGAGGGGTTTTTTTTTGATAAAAATTACGGATGCGGAGCCAGAAGGTTGTCAATAATTGATATCGAGAAAGGCTCCCAGCCCATAATACGGGGCGGCGGCAACATTATTATCGCGTACAACGGAGAGGTGTATAATTACAGAGAGATAAAAGAGGAGTTGTCCGCAAAAGGTTATAAATTTTCAACAAATACCGATACTGAAACGGTTCTCGCGGCATATGAATGCTGGGGCGAGGACTGTCTTGAAAAGCTTAATGGAATCTTCGCGTTCGCGATTTATAATGCCGGGAAAAAAGAAATTTTTCTCGCGCGAGACCGGCTCGGAGTTAAGCCGCTTTTTTATTATAAAGATAAAGAAAAATTTGTTTTTGGCTCAGAATTAAAGGCGATTATCGCGCATCCGTCCATAGATAAAAAATTAAATTTAACCGCTGTTTCGGATTTTTTGACTTATGGGTACCACTCTGAATTCGAAACTCCGCTTAAAAACATATATCCGCTTCGTCCCGGACATTTTATTAAAGTAAAAAGCGACGGCGAGTTTCGTTCAACGCCTTACTGGAGAATACCTTCCGGAACTTCGGATTTTAAAGGGGATAAAAGGGAAGCTGCCGAGGAAATTTATTTTCTTTTAAGAGATTCCGTTAAAAAACAGCTTGTGTCCGATGTTGAAGTTTCCTTGATGCTTTCTTCGGGAATGGATTCCGGCGCTTTGGCTCATATTTTACACCACGATTTAAAAGTTCCCATGAAAGCGTTTTCTATCGGTTTCGCGGATAAGGATTTCGATGAGTCCGGAGACGCCGAAGGATTATCAAAAATGTTTGATATGCCGTGGGAAAGAGAATTTATAACCCCCGATATGATTTTGAAAGATTTTTCAAAAATCGTATATCACGCGGATTCTCTGCAAGGCAACACGGCTCAAATAATTTATTATTATTGCAACAAATTGATCAGTGACAAAGGTTATAAAGTCACTTTAAACGGCAGCGGCGGAGACGAATTGTTTTTTGGCTATCAGACATACAGGGCGGATAAAATTTTCAAGTATTGGAAATTTTTTCCTCAGCCTTGCAGAAATTTTTTGCGCAAGGCAAGTTCGGCGCTTCCGATTTCCGGCGGACGGGTGCCTGTTGATTACATGATTAAGAAATTTTTTGAATACACCGGAAATGATATATTCAAAGCGCATGCGCACTGGCGAACCATATTTACGGCGGAAGGGCAAAAATCTTTGTTCAAAAAAGAATTTCACGGGCAGTTATTTTCCCATCGCGGCATATATGATAAAGTCTACGACGAATATGCCGGAACGGATTTATGGACGAAAATACAGATATCCGATTTTTACGGATGGCTTATTCCTTTGCTTTCATGGGTTGACGGCATGTCTATGGCCAATGGCGTGGAATTAAGAGTGCCTTTTCTCGATCACCGTTTGGTGGAAAAAGTGATAACGCTGCCTGATAAGTATAAATTCGGAGGATATGAGCTGAAAAAACTTATGAAGAGTTTTCTTAAAAATCGATTGCCGGAAAAAACCCTTTTCGCCGGAAAAAAAGGAACGCACGCGCCGGTCGGCAAATGGCTTGAGAAAGAGCTGAATCCTCTTATTGAGGAACATCTTTCTCCCGACCGAGTTAAGAATCTGGAGTTTTTTGATAATAATTTTATACAATCTCTTATACAAAATCATATGAATCACAGTCAAAACAACTCTTTCAAAATATGGAATCTTCTTGTTTTCTCCGCGTGGATGAAAGAATTAAGGGTTTCGTTATGAAAAATCCGTTGAAACATAATAAAAAAGCTTTCGGTATTATCGGCTGTGGCGCTCAGGCAAGATACATTCTTGATATTTTAAGGTGGCTTAAATTCAAAGGTCCGATTTATATTGTTGATCCTCTTGGAAAAGGCCCCAAATCGGTTTATGGCTTAAAAGTATTTCGCATTTCAAAAATCGAAGAAATTAAAAAATTTTTAAAAAGTAAAAAAGCGCGGTTTCTCGGCCTGGCCATTTCCGACAATGTCACAAAATTGAATTTTATTGAAGCGTTTTCGGAGCATTTCGATTTTCCCGCTTTAATTCATCCCAACGCTGTTGTTTCACCTTCCGCCGAAATTGAAGACGGATGCCTAATCAATTCTTTTGTGTATGTCGGACCCGGCTCGGTTGTTAAAAAAGGATGTTTTTTGCACAGTTTTGTTAATATAGATCATGACTGTTATATCGGCGAATGCGCAAATATTTCTCCAGGCGCGACTCTCGCGGGCAGAGTTAAAACGGGCCTGGCAATCTATATTTACACGCAGGCCACGATAATCCCCGATGTTAAGATAGGAGATTACGCTGTAATAGGAGCGGGCGCGAATGTTTTGAAAGATGTTCCGTCCAAACGCATGGTTGCCGGAAATCCGGCAAAAAACATTTAAAAGTAATCGGCTTTCACGCCATATAATTGCCGCGCTATGCCAAACAAAAATAAATTCCTTCTGATTATCTTTTTTCTGCTTATTTTGGAAAGGGCTGTCTTTTGCTTCATTTTACCCCCGATTATGGAAGCGGATACGGCATCTTATACAAAGCCCGCGATTTCATTTGTTGAAAACGGGAGTTTTGGAGAAATATCTTTACGGACTCCAGGTTATCCTCTCTTCCTCGCGGCAATATATTCAATTGTGAAGAGCAATATTGCAGTTGTTGTTGTTCAGCATATTTTGGGATTAATACTGATAGGGCTTATTTTGCAGATGGCGTCTTCCACCAAAATAAAAATCGCGGTTTTATTGTTTTTCCTGGCGGACGCCAATATAATCAGATATGAGCATTCCATTCTTGCCGATTTCTTATTGGCTTTTTCATTGTGCGTTTCCATTTATTTTTTAACAGCTTATTTTCAAAAATTGAAAAATAAATTTTTGATATTTTCGGGGATTTTTCTTGCCGCGGGGGTTGTCACAAAACCGGTTTTAAAATTCTGTCCGTATCTATTTGCTTTGTTTTTATTGTTTTTTCTCTTGAAGCAAAAAATCAAAGCTAAGGAAATTGCCAAGAAAATTTTTCTTCTTGTTTTCCCCGCTTTAATTCTATGGTTTTCGTGGAGCGCCCATAATTGCAAAAAAACGGAATATTTCGGGCTTACGCCTTTTTTGGGAATTGAGCTGGGCGGGATTACGGAAAGTTTTTGGAATTTTTCATCTCCTTTGCACAAGGATATAAAGGAAGTTTATAAAAAACACTTGTTATCAAAGAAATCGAAAAGAGAATCGGTTGTCCATGCCGCCGTAGCGGAATTAAGCCAAAAGCGACCGATGTTTGAAATAAATGAAATTTTGTTTGAAATAGCAAAGGAATCGATTTTAACCAATCCTCATAAATATTTGATGCGGGGAATCCGAGAAACTATTTTCTTCTATTTTTCCAATGATTCCATATTCGCCTCCTTTTCTCATGATTTACAGCATGGTTCCATGCTCCGGCAATTTAAAGAACAAGGCCTTAGCTTTCAGGTCCTTTCAAAAATTCTTTTGAGATTTTATTTAATTTGGTGGTTTGTGCTGTTTGGATTTTTTATATATATTTTCAAAAAACTAAAAAATCCAAAACAAGCGAATATCTCGGATTGGGCTATACTGTTTACAATTCTTTACATTGGAGGAGTTTCGGCCTTTGTCAGCTTCGGATTTCCAAGATTCAGAATCGCCATTCAAGTTTTTATTATTTTGTGGAGCGCTACGGCGTGGGTTGAGCTTGCCGAAAAATTGAAAATTTCCCTACCTTTCGCGCGTAAAAAACAACCGCTTGATTTTAGCGAAAAACCTTCCGATATTATTTCTGATTACAAGGAGCATGGGCGGGAATAAAGCTTTAAAACCGTGAAGCCTTATCATTGGAATCCATCGCCACCAGCAAGAATAAATTCTTATCAAACCTCGCTCTTGCAAGGAAATCATTTCTTCGGGGGATATGCCGTTTACTTCCAATACCGAATGCCCGTATCTGTGAAATTTGGAAAAATCTTTTGACAGTAATTTCAGTCCGTATAAACCTTTATCCGCCCATTCATAAATTTCAGTTCCGGGATAAGGCACCGTTATGCCGTATGTAATGTTTTGTATATCTTTCGCTTTGCATAAGTAATCAACGGTTTTTTTTATCAATTCTCGCGTTTCGCCGGGAAGGCCCAACATAACGCTATTCATCGTTTCTATGCCCAAACGATTGTTTATTCTGTTTGCCGCGACATAGTTTTCAAGGGGAACTGTTTTCTTAATCAGGTCTCTTATTTCAGGCATTGCCGTTTCCAAACCGAATGACACTCTTATCAAACCGCATCGCTTCATTTTTTTTGCGATATCCTCATCCCACATGTCCGCCCGAGTGTGCCCTTCAAAAGTAAATTTCAGGTTTCTTTTTTCAATTTCATCGCATAAATCCATTGTGTAAGTTTTTGATAAAGTTAAATTGTCATCACTAAAGTAAATATGGCCAACGCCCAAATCTTCAACCACATATTCAATTTCTTTGATAACATTGGAGATGCTTCGCCTTCTGACATCTTTAGTGAGAAGATTTGTGGCGCAAAAAGCGCACTCAAAAGGGCAGCCTCTGGTTATCTGAATCATTGTGGATTTTTTAACGCCTGTGGGAGTTCTGAACAAATATAAATCATTTTTCAAAAGGTGTCTCGCGGAAGACGGCAGTTCATCAAGGTTTTCGGGAACCGGGGCGTCTCCCGGATAAAATATTTCGCCATTGGTTTGGCGCGAGATGAAGCCTTTTACATTTATCTCTTTTGGATTTTTTTCAAATTGCCGCAGAAATTGTGAGAAAACCAGATCCGCTTCTCCTATGGATAAGTAATCAAAAGCGTCTAAAAACGCTTGTTCTCCAAATATCGAAATATGCGGGCCGCCGATTATGATTGGAATATTCAGATGCTCCTTTAATACCTTCGCGTTGTCCGCAATTGAAGCGAAAAACGGCGTTGTGGCCGTAAGTCCTATTAAATCCGGTTTAAATTCTTTTAACCGGTGTATTATTTCCGGGTTGGACAGATTTTCTATTTCCGCGTCAATTAGCTGAACTTTCCAGCCTTCTTTTTCCGCCAAAGCCGCTATCATGCACAAATTTAACGGAGGCAAAGGAAGTATTGATTTGGCGACTTTTTCATACGCGCCATAACTGTTTGTGTAGGCATAGAATATTAAGGAAAGTTTCATAAGACAAATTATATCATATCGTCAAAACCATTATTTATTCGTTCGTAAAAAGTCGGTGATAAGATTTTCCGTCGCGCAAGTTGAGAGATTGCCGCAAACAAGAAGCTTCAAAATTCCGGTATGGGTTTTTGGTTTTAATCCGAGTTTGCCCGCCAAAGCCGCGATGAAAGCTGAATTCAATCCGCTTGAAAGAAATATTCCCAAGGGCGCGCCTCGCCGTTCAACGGAATTAAATAAGCGATTTTTTTATTTTCCGGACAGCTTCTTTTTCTTTGCTTACGGGGCGGTGTTCGCTTTTAAAAGAATAAGTTTATGTCCTTTGTAATCAAATGTTTTTTTTACTTTCATTGCCTTGCTTATTAAGAGGTTTAAGGTTATTTTTTTGAAATTCATGTTTATTTCTTCTATATTGGAGTAAGGGAGAAGCAAATAATCATAGGAACTTTCTTTAAATTTTTCAAGAAAGTTTTTTTCTGAAAGTTTTTGCGGCATTTGTCTGTTCCATTCTATTTTTTTTAACGCTTTGCATTTGGCCAAGTAAAAATGGCTTGGTTCGGTTTCCATTGGCGCGTAAATTTTCAGCGGTCTGTTTTCATCTTTCAGTTTGGTTATTATCTGCTGATACGGTAATGAATTTTTATAACGATTAAAAAAGGTGTTGCGTTGATAGGCGTCTTTGTCGAATATGGAAGGGAAGATAAAGACGCTTATTATTATCCCGGCCCAAAGCCGAGAAAATGTTTGTTTTTTTATTTTAAAAAACATGTCATTGGCAAAGATTATCACGCAGAAGACCGGCAGTATATAGAACGGTTGAGCATGTCGTATATAACCGACCGCTCCCGTGCCGCTTATTAGCAGGTAATAAGCGGAAGCGATAAATAAAATAAACCATGTCACGGGATGCCGATATTTACACATAGTGTATATGAAGGCTATGATGATGAAAACTGTTATGACAGAGCC
>DAOWGR010000096.1 GCA_030637365.1 Elusimicrobiota bacterium | reverse complement strand
GGGTGTGCACTTTTAAACTTTAAAACTGTCAAAAAGTGTGCACTTTTAAATTTTAGATGACAAAAAGAGGTGGTGGGGTTGACAAGTCAAGATTTGTCTGCTATATATATTGGTGTAGCAATTGTTTTAACGGGTGTTCTTGAGGGAGGTGCCGTTGTTGTATGGCGTGCGTAGTGTTTTGAGGGAGCGCGAAAAGGACGGTGTGAAAGGCGCAATCTTTTCGCGCTCTTTTTTTATTGCGCGCGGTTTTGCCAATTTCTCTTCTTTATTATCTAAAATGTAACTATATGATTACCGCGCATTCTTTGCCAATCTTTTTTAAAGAAAGTCCAAAATCGCCGCGCGCGCGCGATTTTAAAAAAGTCCGCAAAAAGGAAGGCTTCGCGATTTTTTGCGTGCTGTGTGTTTTTTTCGTTTTGAACGCTTCAGCCTATCGGACCGATAGAAGAGAAACCGTATGGGATGAAATAATGTTTGAACAAAGCGTTATCAATATGCGCAAAGGCGCTTACTATATGGAGAGTGAAAATTATGTTGGAGCCGCGAATGAATTTATCAAAGCCATCAGCAAAAATCCCAATGATGCCAATGCTCATATTTTTTACGGTTCAAGCCTATATTGGCTGGGGGATATTGATAAGGCATTGCGTGAATACGAGACCGCTTTAAAATTTGATTCAAAAAACGCTCTTGCCTTGCAGTTAATGGCTATAGCTTATTCTTGGCGCGGGGAGATGGACAAAGCTTTAAAATATTTTTTAAAAGCTGAAAAATACGGTCCCGGAAGATCGGATATAAAAATGAATTTGGGATCCGTTTATCATAGTCTTGGGCGTTTTGACAAATCTCTTTTTTATTTTAGAAAAGCTTTAAAATTGGCCCCTAAAAATCCTCTTTATAATTTTCAGCTGGGCATTTTATATAAGCGGCTCGGCAGATATTATGACGCTTTAAGCTACATGAATGCCGCCGCGCGTTATGACAGGATTTATGAAGACGCTTTTTTTGAACTTGGAACAATCCATGAAAAACTTGGAAATAAGGCCAAGGCCATAAGTGCTTATAAGCGAGCTCTATATCTTAAACCTCTTGATAGCGCCGCGAGATTCAGATTAGCCGTCGCCCTTCTTAAAACCGGAGAATTGAAGAAAATTAAAAAGTATCTTATTGAAGCTTTTAATCTTATTCCCAAGAATAAAAAAGGCGGCATTTCTCTTAATCTTGTGTATTCGGGGCGGGTTAACAATAGGAAGCAGGCGGCAGGAAACAGGAGGCAGGAAACAGGAAGTAAACCGTCAAAAGATAATGCCGGTGAAAATGATATTTTAAATTCCATAGAAAATTCCCTCAAAAAAATTAAAGATGATGAAGACATTAAATTAAAAGTGGAGTTTTTATCCCTGCCGAAAACTCTGATTATCAATTCTTCAAGAGAGAAAAGAAGAGCTTTGAGCAACGGTTTGAATAAGCGGTTCGCGGAGCTTTCTTCGCGTGATTTTTCACAAGGCTTGTCCTTTGAAGCTTTGGAGAAGGAGGGGATATCGGAAATTTTTGATAAACCTAAGGTTTCGTATGAAAGAAGAGAATATTTTGTCAGTGAAACCAACGCGCGAAAACGCGAAGAAAATATCTCCGAGATTATCTCCGAAATTGATAAAATACTTTCCAAAGCCGGCAAAGATAATGATGTCAGAATTTCAATTGGTATTGAAACGAATAAAAGAAAGGCCTTTGCGGCGTCTGAGAATGAATTTTCGGCTGAAGCGGAGGACATGCAAGATATAAGCAAAGTGGCTTATAATCCGAGAATGGTTGGAAATGATATGAGGCTTTGGGTCAAGGGGCAAAGCTGGCTTGAAAATGTCCAAGAAGGTTTGATTGAGCTTGAAGATTTTTTATCGCGTTCAGCTTCTCGCGAGCCGATATCTTACGCCGTTATGGGGCTTGGCAATTTGATTCTTGGAGAAACCGTTCAGGCTGAAAATAGTTTTGAAAAGATAAGAGTATCTTTGCCGCTACTTTATAATTTGGGAATGAGCGTGATGTGGGTTGAAAAAGGGAATGAAAAAAAAGCTCTTTATCATTCTGACGAGGTTCTTAAAATTGATTCCAAAAACAAGGTGGCTTTGCGTAATAAAAAATGGCTTACTTGTCCGATACATAAAGAGTAATTAGTAAATAGTAAATAGTAATTGGTGGGTGGAGAGACATTTTACTAAGCACTCGCCACTAATCACTTATCACTGTTTTGATTTCTATATTTTATGATTAAAAATTTGATTTTAAGCGTTAATTCTCAAAATTTAAAAACTTTTTTTATAAAGAAAATAATTTCCAATTATAAATATTGGATGGGCGGCATTATCACTTGTGAAATAAGAAATAATGGACGAAGAGAGGGGTATGAAATCAGAACTTTAAAAGGAGCGAAGTCCGTTCTTGCTTCCGTGAAGATTATATCCGATATCGGTTTTAATAAATATGCCGTAAATCGCGAAGCTCTTGATGGCTTGGCTTTAAGCGCCATTAAGACCGCTATAGAGGAAGAAAAAATAGTTTTAATAGATGAAGTCGGAAGCATGGCGCTTTTATCCGATGAATTTATAAATCAAGTTCGCCGAGCTTTATCGTCGCGCTTGCCGGTTTTGCTGATAGTCAGGGCTCAAGCCGAGATTTTTTTAAATACACTTTCGTCTATGAGC
>DAOWGR010000173.1 GCA_030637365.1 Elusimicrobiota bacterium | reverse complement strand
CCCTGGAACCTCGGTTATACTTTCTCATTGATTAAGGAATGTTCTTTTCATTCGTTCAACTGGAGTTTCAACTGGGGCGCCCCGAAGTAAAATAAATCAGACGCTTTTGCAGCAAAAAGAGCCCCGGCGGTTTTGTTTTAAAAAAGTAGCAGCCACCCCCAGCGTCTACTGCACCCGCAAGCCCGCTCGGCAAGGCTATATGGATAAAAAAATTGCCTTCATTATTGGGAGAATGAAACATTATATTTAAATTCTATACGCTTTAAATCGGCAAACGCAATGATTAAATTTTGACGCGATTTTAAAGAGCTGTTACCTGAAAAACGCGGGTATTCAATATACCCTTGACAAATCAAGAGCTGTCTGCCACATTATATGTGCGCGAGCTTTATTATGAAGAAGGTTTTTCATGGGCTAAGGGCCTATTTAAGCATAGGATAAAAAGCCGTAAAATGAAGGCCTTTTGCCGCTGTTGAAAACTTGCTTTTGGCATTATAATATTAATAACTGGAAAATTAATTTTTTCAAAAATTGCGGAGGGAGTATGAAACTGATAATGGTGATTTTGATAGGTATGAGCGGAAATGTGTTCGCCTTTGATCCTGATGCCGAGAAACTGAAAGGTTCTTCCGATTTGGGTTTATCAAATATTCAGGCAATACAGCCGATGGATATTAAGGCGCCGGTGCCGCCGATTAATGAAAATGTTTCAAACGCGTTTCGGTCGGAGCAAACGGCGTACGCGTCAGGCAGATATATAGGCATGATTCTGATAATGGACGATAAGCTTGTCAGGGTTGATAATCGGCTGCCAAAGGGAATTAAATGCGGCAATAAAAACGGAATTGATATTGTTTGCGATGAAGGTATGGTCAAAAAAATCACCGTTAAATCCAGAAAGGCGCATCTTGACCGCACTCATGTGAACATAGGATGCAGCTTGGAAGATATTATCAGGTTTTATGGCAGGGCTGAAGAAGCGTATTTTACGGAAGATAAGCTTGTGGCCAGTTACAAAAGGATGGGCATTGATTTTGAGCTGGATAAGGAAACTAAAAAGATAACAAAAATTGAAATTTATATTCCCATAATAACTCTGCCCGCGTTTTCTCATTAGTTATTTTGTTTGGCCGAGTTTTTGCGTTGATAGTTTGAATTTGAAAAGCGGGAATAAATACGCTCTTTCCGAAGATTTTGGTATTGTGTCGAGAAGCCGCCTTAAGGCGGCTTCTTTTTTTTGAAATGGCGCGCGCCTTTAAGAGAATTCCTGAAAATTTGATATATTGTTTTCATATGGCAAACAGCCGGACCCTCCTTCGCCAAGGCTATTTCTTCACTAAAGTTACGAAGCACAAGTTTGGAAGGGCAAGCAGCGAGGCCGCAAACGGCTGTAACAAAAAAAGCAAACAATGTTTCCGATGATTGTAAAAAGGTGAAATATATGAAAAAAAATTTAAAGAGCGCTCCGCCCAATTTGCTGATTGATTTGGCAAATAAAATGAGCATGGAGACGAAGCGTATTTTTCAAGGAAAGAAACCTTCCGATGCCGATATTAAGAAAACGGCAAAGATGTTAAAAAAGATTATAAATAATGATGGCAATAAGCATTTCGTTTCTTATGGCATAGAAAATAACAAAGTATTGTGGTTGTGGGCTTCAAGCGTTGTTAAAGATGATTTTGACGGCAAAATAATTTTGGCGAAGCCTTTTTGGATGGATTCGGATTTGATTGATAACGGTTATATGCGGAGAATTATCGCTCAAGCCAGGGAATTTCATAAGGAGCGAAATCTTAAAGTTCAAATATTAATTCCTCCGTCCGAAGATAAAAAAATCCGGCTTTATGAAAAAGAGGGATTTAAGTTCGCGTTTTACTATTTATCCGCGAAAGTTAAAGATTCTCTTATCTATTTATCCAAGAAAAAAGAAAAACTTCCGGCCGGATATGAAATTAAGCCGATAGATTTGAAAAAGGACTTAAAAAAGTATTTAAAAGTGGCGATAGAATCGTTAAAAACCGATAAAACATCCGATATGTATCATACGCCCGTGAAGAATATTAAAAAATCATTTTTAAGTTTTTTTCAAGTCAAAAACCTCAAAAAAATGTCTTTTGGTTTGTACCATAAGAGCGCTCTTATCGGTGTTATTACGATATCAATAGAACAATCCTTATCAAAAACGGGTTTGCTTGCGAATATTGGCATTCTTTCCGCCCACAGAGGCAAGGGTTTTTCCTCCAATTTATATTATGAGGGGTTTGTTTGGTTAAAGTCGCAAAAAATTGAACGATATATGGGAGTATCGTCAACTGAAAGAGTTGTTTCAAGAATCAATAATTTGAAAAGAAAAATCGTTTATACCTGCATGAAAGTATAAAGGAAATTATTTTGACAGCGCTAAAAAGTCGTTTAGAATAATTAAAATATTAAATAATGTTCCCCTAAGGCTTATTCAGGGATTAAACAGTTTGGCGGTAAAACAAACCGGAGAATTATGGATACAAAAAAAACACGAATTCTGGTTGTGGATGATGACGAACTGCTTCGTTCTCTTTCGTTTGATATACTTTCGGAAGAATACGAGGTAATGGAAGCTTTTGACGGACAAGACGCGTGGGAAAAGGCGCAAAGTTGGAAGCCGGCTCTTGTTGTAACGGATCTTATGATGCCGCGGATGCATGGATTGGAGTTATGCTCTTTGCTTAAAGGTCCCAAGGGAATTCCGGGTATAAAGATAATCGTGACATCCTCCAAATCATATGATGCCGACATGGAGCAGGCTAAAAAAGCCGGAGCGGATTGCTATATAGTGAAGTCTTCTGATACGGGTAAATTATTATCCGGCGTTAGGAAATTATTATCGGAGAGAGATGTTTCAATTGCGCCTCAAGATATTTTTTCAAGCAAAAAAGCCGATTTATTTAAGCCCGTATTCCAATTTTCAAATACGCGCCAGCCGGAAGCGGAGGGTTTGAAAGTGCGTTTTTGGGGCACCCGAGGTTCATGTCCCTGCCCCGGCGCAAATACCGTGCGCTATGGAGGAAATACCGCGTGCATAGAGGTTCGAGCCGGCAAGCTTTTGATAATACTTGAGTGCGGCACCGGAATCAGGGAGCTTGGGGCCCGGCTTATGAAAGAGTTTGACGGCAATCCGATAGAAGGGCATATTTTTGTCGGGCATACTCATTGGGACCATATACAGGGTTTTCCTTTTTTTGTTCCGCTTTACAGCTCTAAAAACTCTTTTAACATATACAGTGTTCGCGGAGCTCATGGAAGTTTTCAAAGCATATTTAGCGGTTCAATGGCATCGGATTATTTCCCGATTCCGTTAGGCGGCATGAATGGAAAAATTAATTTTGTGGAAATGTCGGGGCCGATGGATATTGGCGGAGCCAGAGTATCTTATCGTCATCTTAATCACCCGGGACTTTGTATAGGTTTTAGAATAGAGACGCGGGGAAAGGTTATAACATACATAGGTGACCATGAGGTTTTTAGCAGATTGAGCGGCGATAATGAAATATCCCGGCATCAAGACGCGGAGATATTGGATTTTGCCCGAGGCAGCGATATTCTCATACGGGAAGCGCAATATACCGAGGAAGAATACGCGAAAAAAAAAGGGATGGGGGCACAGCACTTTTGACGATGTAATCAAGTTTGGGGCTGAGGCCGGAATCAAAAAACTTATTCTTTTTCACCACGATCCGAGTCATACCGATGAAATGATGGATAGCTATTCTCGGTATTGTTCTCATCTCGCTTCCAAGTTGTCCGCTAACATGACCTGTTCATTCGCTTGCGAGGGGAGCTGCGTGGATTTAAAAACTTCTTGAAAAGTTTTAGCGGATTTTATTATGAGCAGTGAGGCAGTTTGGCGGCAAAAGAAAATGCCCGATTAAGAATTTGATATATTGTTTTTTTTCGGCTGTTGTAACTTGGCCGTTTTAAATTTTCCTATAACGGCTTAAGTTAAAAAGAGTATTTTATGCCTGTCAGTTCTTCGGAAATATCCCAGAGCCGTTTTGCGATTTCTTTATTTTGGGAAAGAGGAGTTGAATCCGCTTTTCCGGTTTTACCGAACATTTCCAAAAATCCCTGTGGTCCAAAATAGTCGCCGCCATGAGCGTTCGCGCCAATTCCGGCATATACGATGGGCAAAGCCCCTTTATCGGGCGTATGCGTAACAAGAGGCATAAACGGCCGCGCCATATTGTACATCCATTTTGAAACATTTCTTCCTATATCCGTAATGCTGACTCCCGGATGCGCCGCGACCGATAAGGTTTTAAAATTCGCTTTTTCAAGTCGCCTTTGCAATTCATAGGCAAACATCAAACAAGCCAATTTACTTTGCCGGTAAGCGCCAATTGGCGAATATTTCTTCTCAAAATGCAAATCGTCAAAATTTATTTCCCCTTTTTTATGCGCAAGGCTTGAGACCGATATGATTCTGGAATTCGGAGTTTTTTCAATGGTGTTCAATAATAAACCCGTCAATAAAAAATGCCCGAAATAGTTCGCGCCCATTTGGCTTTCAAAATCGTCTTCCGTTTTTGCATAAGGCGGAACCATTATCCCCGCGTTATTAATCAGTATGTCCAGATGATTATATTTAGACAAAAAGTTTTTGGCAAAATCACGGACGGATTTAAGGCGGCTTAAATCAACCTGCATTATTTCCAAATCCGCGTTTGGCAGTTTTCTGAGGATATGGTGTTGCGCTTTTTCGGCCTTAGCCGTGTTTCGGCAGGCCAGTATAACTTTAAGGTCTTTTTTCGCGAGAGCCAAAGCGGTTTCAAATCCGAGGCCCGTATTGGCTCCGGTAACTATCGCAAGCCTTCCTTTTTGTGAAGTGATATTATCCGTGTCAAATTCCGCCGTTTCCATTTTGTTCCTCCCTCGTCATGAGTCTGTGAACTATGATGTTTTTCTCGCCACAACCATATACGAAAAACTTCTTTTTTCGTCAAAATCGGCTAAAGACCGGTCATAAATTTTTTCCAGTTTAAAGCCGGTTTCTTTAAAGATGTTTTTCAAATCTTTCAATGAGTATGTCTGTTTTTTCCATAAGCCTTTGTTTGTCAGCGGTTTTTTATTGCCGCACTGAATCAATGTCTCCCATCTTGTGAGAATAATGCCCGTCTTTTTATCGTATTTTGATTTTGAAAATCTGATAAATTTGACATTAGCGCTCTCGCCGGCAGTGTCGATTAGTTTATCCGCGGTAAAATTTCCGCGATCAAGGCAGCTTTTGTTAGTGTTGTCAAAAATTAATAATCCGTTGCCGCGCAAATTACGGTTTATATTCGCCAAAGCCGTTTTGAAATCATTTTTAGTTAAATAGCCCAGTGAATTTAAGATTGAAATAACCGCGTCAAATTTGCCGTATTTTGAGCGCCGCGCGTCCCCATGGGCAAATTTAATATTCGGCAAGCCTTTGCTTTTGGCCGCGGCAATTTTTAATAATCTTTTTCCGATATCCGAACCGAGTACATGAAATCCTTTTTTACTTAAAGGAATAGCCTGCGCTCCCGTGCCGCATGTCGCGTCAAGAACGGTTTTAACCTTGTTTTTTAGAAACAGTTTCGTCAAAAAATTATTGATTGAGTCAAATAAAGGCTGATTTTTTCTTTCAAACAAGTCGTAATATTCGGCTTCCAAGTCAAAATCATTTACACGCATAGTTATCTCCTTAAAGATTATACCTAAATGATATGCCGCACTTTATTAATCCGCTTCGCGCTTTTTAAAATAATGAAATGTCCGATAGGAATTTGACATATTGGTTTTAGCAACAAAGAAAGGGTGTGGGGTTTAGTAGATAGGGTAGAGGTAAAACAGCTGACAACTAAAAAATTAAACAATGTCTTCTACGAACAGTTTTTAATCCCTTTTTGCTTAAATTTAATCGCTATTTCAAAATTGCTATAATTGTCTTATGGAAAATACGACGGAAGAGAAATCTGTAAGGACCAATTTTATAAGAGAAATAATAGACGCTGACTTAGCCGAGGGAAAAAATTGCGCTAAGGTGCATACCCGCTTTCCGCCCGAGCCTAACGGCTATCTGCATATAGGGCACGCGAAATCCATTTGCCTTAATTGGGGCATAGCGCGCGACTATAAAGGCAAGTTTAATTTAAGATTTGACGATACCAATCCTTCCAAAGAAGAAGAGGAATATGTAAATTCCATTATAGAAGATGTTAAATGGCTGGGTGGAAATTTTGAAGACAGGCTTTTTTACGCTTCCGATTATTTTGAGCGCATGTATGAGCTTGCGCTTCAGCTTATAAAGAAAGGCAAGGCTTATGTCTGCGATTTGTCGGCGGATGAAGTTAGGGAAAACCGCGGTATGCCCGGCAAACCCGGAAAAGACAGTCCTTACAGAAACCGTTCGGTTGAGGAAAATCTCGGCCTTTTTGAGCGCATGGAAAAAGGAGAATTTCCCGACGGCTCCAAAACCCTGAGAGCCAAAATAGACATGGCTCATAACAATTTAAATATGCGCGATCCCGTAATGTACAGAATATTGCGCGCTCCACATCATAAACAGGGCGATAAATGGAAAGTTTATCCGACTTACGATTGGGCTCACGGAATAGAAGATTCCATAGAGCAAATAACCCATTCTATTTGCACGCTTGAATTTGAAGACCACAGGCCGCTATACGACTGGTATTTGGAAGAGCTCGGCATATATCATCCCCGCCAGATAGAATTTGCCCGCCT
>DAOWGR010000029.1 GCA_030637365.1 Elusimicrobiota bacterium | reverse complement strand
GGTAAAATAAAACTTGATATTAAAAAGGTTAAAATAAGAAATGTGATAAACAACGCCATAAATCACATGCTTCCAATCTCGTACGAAAAAAACATAGCTATAAAAAAACATTTTCCCAAAGATATCACTTTGGTAAAATGCGACATTGACCTTATAAGCCTCGCGATATCAAATCTTATAGCCAATGCCATAAAATATTCTCAAAAAAACAACCACATCTGCGTATCAATTAAGCGGATAAATGATGACGAGGTGGAAATATCCGTCGAAGACAATGGGATAGGAATAGATAAAGAAGATTTTGATAAAATATTTACTGGTTACTACAGAACCAAAGAAAGCGAAAAACTCGCGAAGGGCTTTGGCATAGGACTAAAATTAGCGAAGGATATTATAAAACTTCACAATTCAAACCTAAAGATAGAATCGGTAAAAAACCGAGGAAGTAAATTTTATTTTACGCTTCCTTTACACCACTAATCAAAAATCAACTTTTATTTTTTCTACCATTGTCCACAATCAACTTATATCCACCCTGCCACTCGCTCGCCAATCTTTGACCGGCTCTTCTTCCATGCCGTTTTAACGGTTTAAGGAAATGTCATGGATAACGACTCAAGCTTCCGAAAAACACGCTTAAAAAACCAAATTTCCCAAAATTGACATTTGTCCATGAACACAAGCTAAATGGACAAAAGCCAATAATAGTATATAATATGAACGAAGACAAAATTAAACATTAAGGTGACTTCGTGTCTTTTGATTTTTCACGTATAAAACCGATGATTAAAACTCTTCTGGCGATAATTCTTTTATTGCTGGTTTCGTTTTTTGATCTTACAACAGAAAAAGAAATATCTTTTCATTTGTTTTATATTACTCCCGTAGCGCTTGTTGCCTGGATGGAAAAACGCGCCTGCGCCATTGTATTTTCAATCTTTGCGGCTTTTCTATGGACCATTGCCAATCCATTAGACGGCTATACTTATTACGATTACTATGTTTTTCACTGGAATATCTTTGTAATGCTTTGTTTTTTTATAGGAACAACTTTTTTACTTCACGCGCTCAAAACCCTGTTGGAAAAGGAAAAAGAAATTTCAAAACTCAATTCCGATATGGTTTCAGCGGTAAGCCATGATTTCAATAATCTCCTCACCGGCTTAAACCTTACCGTTGTTCTCCTTGAAGAAGAGGAAGGAAAAAACATAACAAAAGATAGGCGAAATCTTTATAAAATGCATCGCCACAATTATGACGCCATGAGCGAAGAAATAAAAGTTTTTTTAAATAAATCCAGATTGGAATCAGGCACCATAAAGCTTGATATTAAAAAAGCTGAAATAAGAAATATAATAGACAATGCCGTCAATCACTTTCTTCCCATGGCCTATGAAAAAAACATAAGAATAATACGAGATTTCCCCAAAGCCCACCATGCGATAAAATGCGATATTGACCTTATAAACCTGGCAATATCAAATCTTCTGAGCAATGCCATAAAATATTCTCCCAAAAACAAAAACATTATAATTCGCGTTCGCAGGGTTGAGAAAAAATTTTTAAAGATATCCATTAAAGATTCCGGAATAGGAATAGACAAGGACGATTTTGACAAAATATTTACCGGTTTCTACAGAACAAAAAAAAGCATGCAACACACGACAGGCTTTGGAATCGGATTAAAAATGACAAAACAAATTATTGAACTTCACAACTCCACATTGCGCATTGCCTCGGAAAGCGGAGAGGGCAGTGAATTTCACTTTCTGCTTCCCACTTATGAAGGATAAACCGATTTAACCTTTTTTCTGTTTTCACCCTATAAACTATTTTTACCGCTTATTGTTATTTGTCATCGGCGCAAGGCAAGAGCCACTTTTTCTTTCGTCACCGGCATTGATTTTATTTGAACGCCGAAAGCGTCATCCACGGCATTGGATATCAAAGGAGCGGCCGGTATCATCGTATGCTCGCCGACGCCCCTCGCGCCAAAAGGTCCGTCGGGTTGCGGCACTTCAACTATTATCGCGGCAATATCGTCAACGGAATCCAAAGCGGTGGGAAGTTTATAATCGGAAAAATTCGCGTTTAAAAGCCTGCCCTTTTCATCAAAACGCATATCCTCATAAAGCACGGTCGCGAAACCCTGCATCAGCCCGCCGACTATCTGGCCCTTTACGAGATCCGGATTTATGGCTTTTCCCGCGTCAACCGCCAATGCGGCTTTTAAAATTTTCATCTTTCCTGTTTCTTTATCTATTTCAAGAATAATGCCGGCGGCGCCCGTCGTATAATGAACATTGGGCTTTCCGCCTTGCCCCGTTTCGGGATCTGAAACGGCCGAAGTGAATTCAGGCATATACATTCCCGACCCCATTATCGGCCCGCCTTTAAAAGTATAATCTTTCGCCTGAATTCCGGCAATTACAAAATCCTTCAAAAGAAGCTTAAAACCCGGCTTAGTCTTGCATTTAACCTGTTCATCTTCAAGATATAAAGTATCGGATTTAAGCGAATGAACTCTTTCAACCAAAGCGAAAATCTTATCTCTTGCCTCTATCGCCGCTTTTTTAACCGCATTGCCGCAGCTCCATGTCACATGCGAGCCCACGGTTTGCCATTCATAAGGATTTCTGTCCGTATCGGGCGTTTCAACTCTTATTTTGGCTACCGGCACGCTCAGCACTTCAGACGCAATTTGCGCCATTACCGTCAACAGCCCCTGACCGATTTCCATGCCGGACACGAGTATATTTAAACTGCCGTCCTCATTAAATTTTAAAAAAGCCGCGGAAGAAGCATTCGGCGGCATGGCGGGGGATTTCCAAAAACAAACCACGCTTTTGCCTATTCTTTTATTCGGGTCTTTTGATTTTTCTTTTGCGCCCCATTTTCTTTCTTTTTCACCTTTATCAATACATTCCCGTATTCCATTCGGATTCATCTTCGCGCCATAAGGCAAAGTATCGCCTTCTTTAATGGCATTTATTTTCCTGAATTTTACAGAGTCCATTTTAAGTTTTTTAGCCATCTTATTGATATGAGATTCAAGACCGAATGAAAATTCGGAATAGCCAAAACCTCTGTAAGGCCCGCCGGGGGGGAGATTCGTGTAAAGACATAATGAATCAATTTTGAGATTATCCACTTTATAAGGACCGCTGGCCGATAAACCCGCCGCATTTACGACATTGGCCCCATATTCAACATAAGCGCCGGCGTCCCAATAAAGCTGATACTCCAAAGCTGTTATTGTTCCGTCTTTTTTAGCCCCCATTTTTATTTTAGCCGCCACGCCCTGCCTTTGATAAGTATTATAAAATTCCTGAGCCCTTGACCATAAAACCTTAACCGGCTTGCCTTTAACCGCGACAGCCAAAACAGCTCCGAGTATTTCCATGCTCACTCCGGCTTTTCCGCCAAATCCTCCGCCGACATAAGTGCTTATTACTCTTATATCCTTATGGCTTATGCCAAGTGGAGCAAGAGCCTCGGAAAACACATGTCTCTGAGTAAACGGCGACTGCGACGCTGTCCACATTGTAAGCCTGCCGCTCTCGTCGTAAAGACCTATTACGGAATGCGGTTCAATGGCGCAATGCGCGTATCTGGGCACATAGTAATCATCTTCCATAACCACATCGGCTTCTTTAAACCCTTTCTTTATATCTCCTTTCTTCGTCTTTCGCCAATGCGCTATATTGGTTTTGGCTTTTGGAAAAAACCACGGCACATGTTCATAACCGGCTAAACCGGGATGAACCAAAGAACCTTTTTTTTCAAACGCTTTAAGAGGATCCAAGACAGGTTTAAGCTCTTGATATTTAACTTCCACGAGCTTGGCCGCTTTTAAAGCTGTTTTCGGGCTATCGGCCACAACAGCCGCGACTTGCTCCCCGACGAATCTAACCACATCTTTGGCAAAAATATATCTATCCTGCATATAAAGACCAAAAGTAAAGGGGAAATCTTTAGCCGTTACTATTTTAACCACGCCTGTAACTTTCTCGGCTTTTTTGGTGTATATGGATTTTATTTTGGCATAAGCGTGAGGGCTTTCAACAATTGCCGCGTAAAGCAGAGCATTGCCAAATT
>DAOWGR010000171.1 GCA_030637365.1 Elusimicrobiota bacterium | reverse complement strand
TTATTAATGACCGGACTGTTTCTTTGTCATTATTTTCTGCCGCTTTAATAAGATTTTCTATTGACACAAATTCCCCCAAGTTGAATGTTTATTATATAATTTTTTTGATTTGGTGGTAATATAAAGAACTCCTTAAATCTAGGACAGGGTAAATCGGCTGTATCGTAATGGGGTGGTTGGGATTATTTTTATAAAAAGCAAAGAGATTATGGCAGAAAATTAAGAGGTGTTTCGGTGTTTGCCTGTAGGGCCCTTCGGAGCTTCGCATACGCTTACAGCGAAGTGAGATAGGGAAGGGCGGGATTAGCCTCGTGCCGACCCTGGTTCTACAGGTAAATGCCGAAAGGCCTCTACTGACATGCCAGTCAATAGATATGAAACTTTATTCAATCTATTTGTTTAAGGTTTCTCCTATTGCTTCGGCCATTGTCGGGTGGGCATAAATCAGCTCTCGCATATCGCTTCTTTTAAGTTTAAACTTAATCGCCACCGCTATGACATGTATAAGCTCGGTCGCGCTTTGCCCCACTATTTGAGCGCCTATAATTACATCATCACTATCATTATAAACTATCTGGACGAAGCCCTCGGCAGCTTCCGTTGTCAGGGCTTTTCCGGAAAAGTTGAAATATGTTCTCTGAGTTTTGGCTTCAATTCCTTTCGCGTCCGCTTCGCTTTTGTTTAATCCTATGGACGCCGCTTCAGGCCAGGTATAAATACATTTTGGAACGATATTGTTGTCAAAGGTTTTTTTGGCGCCCATTATATTTTCAGCCGCTATTTCGCCTTGTTTTGTAGCCGAATGAGCTAAAAGGGATATTCCGTTAATATCGCCTATGGCGTATATATTTTCAGTTTCAGTCTGAAGATAGTCATTAACTTTCAGGCCTTTTTTATTATGGTCAAGTTTAACGGCTTCAAGGTTCAATTCTTTTAAATTGGAGTTTCTTCCCGTTGCCACCAATATTTCTTCAGCTTCAATTTTTGTTTTGTCATCCAAATTAAGAATTTTTTTGCCATCGGAAAATTCAATGGTTTCAGTTTTTCCGCCCAAATGAAATTTAATTCCTCTTTTTTCAAATGAAGTTTTAAGCGCTCTTATAACCATGGGGTCTTCGCCTTGCAGAATATTGGGCAATAATTCCAGTACGCTCACTTCGGTTCCGATTGAATTGAAAAAACAGGCGAATTCAAGTCCAATCACGCCGCCGCCGATGATGGCCAATGATTTTGGAACGCGCGGAATATCAAAAATTCTGTCCGAATCCAAAAGTTTATCTTTGAAATCGGCAAATGGCGGGGGGAAACTCGGATTTGTTCCCGTAGCGATAATGGCATAATCAAATTCTTTTATTATTTCGCCTTCAGCCGTTTTAATTTTAATTTCGGCGTTTGATTTGAAAGAAGCTTCTCCTCTTATAATTTCTATTTTTTTCATTTGAATCATTTTCTCAAGAGAGTTTCTCAGTTTCAAAATGACATCCGTTTTTCTTTGTTTTATTTTATCCCATGACAGCATTGAAGTATCAAAATTAAGCGCTTTATCGTCTTTGAGGAGTCCTTTTAAAATTTCAAGAGAATGGACCCGGTATCCGGCGTTCAAATAGGATTTGGACGGAATGCAGCCTTTGTTTAAGCATGTGCCGCCGAAATCGCCTTTTTCCACAATGGTTACATTGGCGCCAAGTTCTTTCAGTTTAAGCGCGCAGGGAAAGCCTGCCGGGCCGGAGCCTATAATCACGATATTTTTGCTCATGGTTTTTCTCCATTTGTTTTATCAAAGATATTTTCTGACAATATTTTCAAAAAAGCCGTTATTTTTGTTCGCAAGGTATATGAAAATTCCGGTTTTATATGAGGATTATCATACGGCCCTTTGGCGGTAATCTTCATTTCTTTACCCAATATGTTGCCTTTAAAATCCAAGTCCAGTTTATTCGTTTTCGTATTCAGTTTAAAATCCGCGTTTAGGGAGGATATATCGGAATTCATTTTAAAATCTTGGATATGGAACAAATCCTTATGGAAAGATGTTTTGGCTGAAATATCTTGAAAGTTCAGTTCGTTTATATCGGGAATTTTTTTGCCGTAAATCTTTGAAAAAGTTTTGAACGCTTCAGCTATGTTTTGTCTAATCGGATTGTCCGTATTTAGCGTTGATATTTCTTCTATCTTAAACTCGGCTTTATAATTTTGTTTGTTTTCCCGGCTGTTGATTTCAAATAAATCCCATTTAAAATTTATATTTTTAAAGCGGATGCCGTCGGAAGATAAATCTTTTAATTCAATTTCTCCTATGCTGGAATTCAGGTTGTTGTTTTCAAAATTGGCTTTTATCGCGCTTTTGATTTTTTTTGACATAAATGAATTATTTAGAAAACTTCCCTTAAACATTCCTTCGCAGGATATTGAAAAAGAGCCGCCGTAATAGGATAAGCGTTTGGAAAATTTTAAATCGGCGTTTTCCAAAGCCCACATATTACCCGACATTTTGTCTATTATGAATATTTCAGAATCCTCCGCGATTATTTGCTTTGGCCATGCGGAATAAAATTTGTCTTTTGGTTTTGGCAAAACAGCTTGGATATCTGCAAAATCCCAATCTCCGTTTTTTTCTCGGATAAGCGTGAATTTGGCGTTGTTAATTTTGATTTTTGAAACTATGAGATTTCCTTTTAAAAGGGGAATGGCTTTAAATATTATGGCCGTTTTTTTTATTGAATACGCGGTTTTTGCCGGAATATTTGTTGAGAAGATATTTATATCGGATATGACTATGCCGTCAATAAAGGAGAATGATGTTTTGCCAAAATCTATTTTTCTATTTAGCTTTTTAGCGTATGAAGACGAAAAGTTGTTTGATATTTTTGTGGACGCAAATCGCGCTCCGAAATAAAAACCGGATATGATTAAAATCGCCGATAAGACTGAAATAACGGCTGTTTTTTTTCTTGCCATATGAAAATTATAACAAAAAGGAAAGGAGTGTTCATTGCGTTATTAGCGTTAAGCGTTATAGCGTTTATTGAGTAAAATGGCGAGACGGGTGTATTTGGTTTGAACTTTGGCTATAATATTGGCAGTGGCTTTATTTAATCGAATAGGGAGAAAATAATGGATAAAATCAAAATTGATAATAACGCGTTTACTTATCCGATGCCGGTGGTAATCGTCGGAGCTCATGTCAAAGGCAAGCCAAATCATATGGCAATCAGCTGGGTTTCAAGACTGAGCTCAAAGCCGCCTTTGATAGGCGTGGTATCGAGCGCGCATTATACCACTGAGGGCATTAAAGAAAATAAAGAATTCAGTATTTGTGTTCCAAGCATTGAAATGCTTAAGGTGACTGATTATGTCGGAACAGTATCGGGAGCGGACGAAGATAAAAGCAAAATATTTGATTGTTGTTATGGCGAACTTAAGCATGCCCCAATGATTAAGCAATGTCCTGTTTCAGTGGAGTGCAAACTGATACAGACTGTAAAGCTTCCCAAAGCGGAACTGTTTATCGGTGAGATTATAGGCGCTTATGGCGATGAAAAATATATGACGGACGGAAAACCGGATATAAAGAAAATGCGTCCGTTCACTTTGACCATGCCTGATAACAATTATTGCGCGGTGGGAGAATTGGTCGGAAAAGCGTGGAAAGACGGTATGGATTATAAGAAAAAGTAAACAGCGCTACAGCGCGGCAGTGATACAGTGTGGCAGTAAATTACCAGTCACAAGTAATAAACAGCGCGATAGCTTGATAGGCAAACAGCAAGCAGGAAGCGGAAGGCAAGAAGTGAAAAAATAGAAAAGCGCGTTTATTGAGTACTAAACAATCCTTCAACTGCCAAGTTGTTATGCTGTTGCTTAATCACTTTTTTCACATTGTTAGTTGTTTGTTGTTAAACTGCCACTCTGCCACTCTGCCGCGCTGTTGAACTGTAGCGCTGTTTTTTATTTCGTAAGCATTTGAAGTATTTTTTGGCGCATGTCGGATTTTTGAAGGCTGTCAATGAATATCGCTTCATAATAGAAATAGCCGTCAGAGTCGCGGCTGATTTTTTTTACGCGGCAGCGGATATTTTCAAATTCGGTATTGTCCATTTCAAAACTCAAATATATTATCTTTTCAAATCTTCTTTTAAAACTGCTCATTATAATGCATTGGTTTTGGTCTATTTCAAGTATTCTGCCCCAGTAATTGGGGTTTTCATCCGATGTCATTATAGCCGTCGGAAAATATTTTTTATGGCTTTTTTGAGTTTTCATGGTTTTTAGTATGCCATTTGCTTAGTTTTTTTGAAAATAAAAATCCTTTTTTCTTATCTTTAGCCACAAACCAGACTTTTTCATCTTTTTTCGCTATCCCCGTTATTTTAAGCGTTTTTGAAACATATTCTTTTATTTCTGCGCGCGAAAGTATTTTTTCGGGATTATCCAAAGGCATTGTGATTAATTCTTTTGTTTTGCCGTCGGCAATCCAAATGAGTCTGTTATCGCATGTCATGGCTGAAATATTTCTTCCCGGATAATTAAAACTTTCAAGTTTATCCAGGGTGTCATTATTGAGGTGTTTTGTCAATTTAATGGACGCGGAGTCCGCCGTCCAGAAATAAAGTCCGTCAAAGCACATTCCGCTTAAACTTGCAGCTTTATTTTTTGTTTTTGAAAGGAGCGTGAATTTATTGTCTTTAAGCCTTTTTTCTATCAGTCCTTCGGCGTTCGCGAGCCATAAAGTGTCTTTGCCGCTCGTTAAAGCTATCGGCGTTATATTGGGAAATGAATGCACGCCTGAAATTTGGAGACCGTCAGGGTCATGCTTATAAATGGCTTGCGTGTACCAATCGCTTATCAGTATTTGCCCTTTGCTGAAAGTTATTCCCGAAGGATGAAGATAAGGCAATTGGGTTTTGTTTTGCTTTGCCGGTATGACATGGTATTTTTTGTAGGCATGATGCCAGCCGAATATAAAGCCGAATAGAATGGTTACGGCGGCGGCGGCCGTTAAAATAGCTATTTTTTGTTTTTTAAAATCGGGTTTTTCCAGCTCTATGGTTGTTCCGCTTAAATTAAGTGATTTTTTTATAATGGGTTGAAGCTGTTCCTCTGTCCATGGAGCGTGAGCGCAGTCAAAGGCGCCGAGTTTCATGTATTCAATGGCATGAGACGAATCTCTTTTTTTTAGAAGAACGATAATGGGAATAAAGGGGGCTATTCTCTGTATTTCGCGGAGTTTTATGTTTACCGGAGGGTCTTCTTCGTCAACTATAAATACGGCATTGGGGCGCGCTTTTTCAAATATATCCAAAGCGTCGTTTAAATCATGCGAAAAAACGATATTTTTTCCGATGTTCGCGAATATTTGTTTTAGGATTTTTCTGTCGTTTTCATTTTTAGTGATAATTTGAATTGTATCCATAGTGTTTTTTACCTTTTGATTTCTCGTTCATCGCAGTTACTGTCGCGCTTATGAACTTACGCGCTACCGCTACCTTTTTCTTGGCGGCGGCGGAATGGTAAATGTTTTGCCTATTTTTGGAAGTCCCCGCGATATGTTTTTTTCATTTGCTCTATAGATGGTTTCCCATAGGCTGGGATTGCCGTAAAATTTGGACGCTATTGAACGCAATGTGTCGCCGTGCTTGATTTTATATCGTTTGGGCCATTTTTCCACGCGTTTAATTATGCGTTTTTTCTTCGGTTTCGGTTCTTCTTTTATGTACTTGGCGCCGTCAATATCCATTTCAAGATCACGGAGCCTTTTTTCCAAGTCTCGTTTTTCAGATTCCATCATCACTATATCCGACTGCAAAATGCTTTTATTAACCTGATAAGAAGCTATTGTCGTTTGAAAATCCGTTTTTTTATTTCTTAAATTTTCAATTTGGCTTTTTAAAGTTTTCAGTTTGTTTGAGGCATTGCCTACAAGTTTTTCACTGAAATTCTCGCCGCCGAATTTATAAGTCAAGCCAATCGCGCATTGTCCGCCTTTTTCATGCATTCCTTTCCAAGGGATTGACGAGATTATATCAATGGTAAAAGGCAGTATGTTTATTCCGATTCCATAAGCCAAGTAATCCACGCCTCTTAAAGCCAAGCCTTTTCCGGCCCTAAGCTGCAGTATGCCGTCCATAACGGTGTGTTCAATGCCGGCAAAAAATTCGGAATGTCCGCTTCTGATTTTAAAATCAATGGCGAAAAGAGTGTTGTTATGGCGATAAGAATTGCCCAATGTCAAAGTCGCTATGGATTTGCCGGTTCCTATATTTAAATCATGCAGAGTAAGAGCCGTGTTTAAACCCATCTCCGATTCAAGCAAAGCGCCGGCGTCAAAGCCTATGCCCAGATTATTTCCGCCTTTAAAAGCCAAGCGCATGATTTTTAAATTACCGCCCAAGCGCACCGGTTTTTGGAAATGCTTTATGGTCTGTATTGTTGAATAGCCAGCGACAAGAGTATCTTTTTTTTCATTTTGACCGTGCTTTAAACTGTGGAAAGCCAAAACCGCCACATCATCTTTTCTGTTTGGTTGAGGCCGGACATAAACGGCGGCTATTTCGCCGATGGGGGAAACAGTTTCAAATCTTCTGGAGATTTCTCCTGAAATCTGCATTTCGGTTAAAGTTGAAATACCGGCGGGATTATAAAAAATGGCATAGGGATCGTCAGCGATGGCGGAGAAAGCGCCTCCAATGGAATTTGCTCTGATGCCGGGCTGAATATAGGTATAGTCAGCGGCATAAAGAGTAGTGGAGAGTGGAGAGTGGATAGGGGAGAGAAGACAAAATATAAACAAGAGAGAAACAAAATTCCTTACTCTCAGCTTGCTTCCGGTCTCTATGCGTTTGTTTTCTATCTTTGCGTTTTACATATTTATAAAATTCCGCTTGCTACTCGCTGTTTACTGCTTACTATCCCTTGAATATATATTATAATAAAACATACTTAATTGTTATTACATGCGCGTTTCAATATTGTTACGCCCAAGTCTTTTTCAAGGGACTAATTATGCGAAAAATGTTTATTAAAATTTTTTCTTTTGCCTTTATTCTTGCTTGCGTGAATTTAAGCGCGGGTGAGATAAAAATCACTTATCCTTATGAAGGATTGTCAATTCCGCCGGTTAAAAAAACTTTCGTATTCGGTAATATTACGCCCTCTACCGCTTCGCTCCATATTAACGGCAAACAAATTGAAGTTTATAAAAATGGCGGGTTTATAACCTATCTTCCGGTATCCGCGGGCAAATTTTTGTTTAATTGTGAATTATTTGACGGATTTGCCACGACTTATTTTTCGCGTTCCATAGAAGTAAGACCCTCAAAAAGAGCTTCTTTGTCATCTTCCGTTTTGCGTTTGGAAATTATTTCGCCATCAAGGGATATGCGCCTTAGAGCGCATGACTGGATAAGCGTGTACGCTTTGGCCACTCCTTTTAAAAAGGCCGTTTTTTCAATAAAAGGCTTAACGAAGAAGTCCCAAATGAATGAATTGCCCAAGGGCTCCGGCAGATATTACGGTTCTTACTATATTAAAAGCGGCGATAAGATAAAAAACAAAAAGGTAAAGGTTAAAATAAGCGGCGGAAAAATCAAGGGGACAAAGCAGCTGTATTCGCAGGGAAGCGTAACAATCAATAATAATATTGATATGGTTGAGGTGTCCACCGATACGGCCGTTCTCAAAAACGGAGTCAGAGGCGGCTATATGATGTTTCCTCCGATGGGCGTGAAAATGATGGTTGACGGGAAAATAGGGTCAATGTATAGGATACGCCTTTCGGATTCCGATTCGGCTTGGATTAGTGAATCCAAAGTTTCTTTGCTTCCTGAAAATTTTCCTCCTCCCGATACCGAGACGGGAGTTATAAAACTTTCAAAAACAGACAAAGGCAGTATGGCCGGCATATCAATTTACGGCAGGGTGCCTTATGTGGTGGCTGAAAAAGAAAAATCTTTAACGGTAAAACTTTATTACACGCGAATTCATTCAAATTGGATTATTTACGATTCCTCCGATACTTTTATTAAAAATGTGAATCTCAGGCAGGCGGGCGCCAATGTTGCCGAGATAAATTTTGAGTTTAACAGGACGCTGTGGGGCTATGACATTTATTATTCAACTCGAAACGCGCTTATTATTGAATTTAGAGAGCCTCCCTCTTTCGCGCGCAAATGGCCCAAGCCTCTTAAAGGCTTGAATATTGTCATTGATCCCGGCCATTCGGCCAAAAGAGAGCCGCCTTATGACGGGGCTATAGGGCCGATGGGGATATTTGAGTATGAGGCCAATCTTTGGCTTTCGGAGGTTTTAAAGGCGGATTTTGAGAAACTCGGCGCCAAGATCATTATGACGCGTGTTGGCGATGAGAATGTTCCTCTGAGGAACAGGCCGAAGATCGCTAAAGAATCAAAAGGCGATATTTTTATAAGCGTGCATTATAATGCCATTGGAGAAGGAAAAGATCCTTTTGATCGCGCGCGCGGACATTCTCTTTATTTTTATCATCGCCACAGCATGGATTTCGCTCGAGCGATGCATAAATCGTTTATTAAGAATATAAATCTGCCCGACGAAGGCGTTCGTTATGGCGATTATCATGTTGTGAGAATGACTTATATGCCGGCCATTTTGCTTGAAAACGCGTATATGATTTATCCCGAACAGGAAGAATTGGCTTGCAGTCCGGCCTTTAGAAAAAAACTTTCCGCGACCATATTGAAAGGAACATTGGATTTTTTAAAAGTTCCGAATAAACCGAAACGAAAAATCAAAAGAAACAAAAAGAAGAAAAGAAGGGGAAGAAGATGAGCGATGATTATTTGAAGTGTAATTCCGTTATTAATGAATTTTTATCAAAAAAATTTCAAAATGAAGACGAGATATGGGATTTTTTCATAAGAAATATCTCTTCAGTTTTCAACAGCATAGTGGTTACTTATTTTGAGGCTGATGATAAGAAAAAAATACTTTCGGTAAAGAATTCCATCGGACCGGTAGGCAAAGATATACAAGGGATAAGTTTCGGTTATGAAGGAATAGTCGGCTGGTGCGCGAATACTAAAAAGGCGATTATTGTGAATGATATTGAAAAGGACGCTCGTTTTTCCAAAAAAATGGATTTTAGCAGCGGATTTAAAACTAAAAACATATTGGCTGTTCCCTGTATGGTGGATAATGAGTTATTGGGAATTATAGAGTTTATTAATTCGCTTAATGGCGAATTTAGCGAAACAGATCTCGCCCTTGCCGGCATATTATCGTCTTTTGTATCGCAGAAAGTTTATATAGCAAGGCTTAGGGGCACTATAAATAAGCTTAGTCTTAAGGGAGAAAGCACCATAAATAATCTTTCGGGAGGTTTTATCGGTGTGGACCTTGCCGGCAAGGTGATTTTTTTTAATCCCAAAGCCAAAGAAATATTTGAAGTGGGCGATGAGTATTTAAACCGGAATGTAATGGACTTGATAAAATTATGTCCCGAAGTCGTTAGTGTGATAGGAGATGTTCTCAAGCAGGATAAAATAGTCCGGCGGCAGGAATTTAGGCATACCGTTAATGGCAAAGAGAAGCTTATCGGTTACAGTTCAATGAATATAAAAGGCGTTGAAGGCGAAAATATAGGCGCCGGCATGATATTTCAGGATATAACGGGATTGTAATGTGGAGAAGTCAGAAGCAGCAAAAGCAAGCGGCGCGGTAGTGCGAAAGTAGCGGGTGAATTCCGCCACACAGCATCATCGGACAAGTGCCATTCGCCAAATATCAACAGTTTATGGTTTATTGTTTTTTGTAACTTAAGCGCTTATGTTCTTTCGCGCTTATGCGCTTATTTTTGTAGCGCTTGGGCAGAGTTTGTTTAGAGCGCAGTTTTTGCAATCGGGTTTTCCGGCTTTACATGTTTTTCTGCCGTGATGTATCAGCGCGTTTGGCAGCCATATCCAGTCTTTCTTATTTATAATGCGCATTAAATCCAGTTCCACTTTCAGCGGATTTAATTTTTGGGCCGTTCGCAAAGCTCCCGGCATTTTATGATCCATAGGCTCGGTGCCTGTAAATCCCAATCTGAAAGAAAGCCTTTTTACATGAGTATCAACCACAATGCCCTCATTTATGCCATAGCCGTTTCCCAAAACAACATTGGCTGTTTTTCTCGCCACGCCTCTTAAAGACAATAAATCGGTCATTGTTTTCGGAACTTTTCCGCCGAATTTTTCGGTTACTCTTTTTGCCGTTTCTTTTAATGCAAGGGCTTTGTTTTTATAGAAACCGGTAGAGTGAATGATTTTTTCAATATCTTTCAAATTAGCTTTCGCCAAGTCAAAGGCTGTTTTATACTTTTTGAATAATACCGGTATTACCATATTAACCCGCGCGTCCGTGCCTTGCGCCGATAATATAACGGCGGTCAAAAGCTCAAAAATATTTGAATATTTAAGCGCGGTGGGAGCTTTCGGGTATTCTTTTTTAAGAATCTTAATTATTGAGGAAATGTTTTTCATAATAAGAAAAAGAAGTCAGAGGCCAGAAATCACCCTTAGGAATCTGGTCGTTCACATAGTTTACGACACTTGATGAAGCATAGCTTCCCTGTTCCGAAAGATTCCAAGGATGTCTACGCCATGCGGCATAGCGTGGTAGTCCCGTGAATAAAATTACACGGGAGAAGTCAGATTTATAATGAGTTTCCTTAGTTTTTTATTCTTTTACTTGTCATTTTACACTATTCACTTGCCACTATTTTTTATTTATAGGATAAAAATATATGCCCATGAAAACCGCATTATCATAAAATCCTTTAATCCAGTCCCGCATAGCCAAAAGACCTTGCGGGTGGATGGTGTAAATCTGAATGGCTTCTTCATGAGCCAGTTTCTGGATTTTTTTATAAAGCTGTTTTCTTTTAATTATTGAAGTTTGTGAAACGGCAAGATTTATGAGTTTGTCCATTTCAGGGTTTGAATAATTTTGAGCTATCGCGTACCGCCCTTTGGAATGATAAAACGGGAAAATAAAATTATGCGGATCGGGATAATCTCCCGTCCAGCCGCGCGTGAAAAGCGGCATTTTTTTATTTTGAGTTTTTTCAAGATAAATGGGCCAGTCCACGCCTCTTATGTCTATTTTAAATTGGGGATTTATGCTTTCTATATTTCTTTTAAGCACCTGGCAGGCGAGCTGGCGAACTTCGCTGCCGGTATTAAATGTCAAGGTGAATTTAAAACCTGTTTTCCAAAGGATTCCGTTATAGGCTTTTTTAAAATATTCGGCGGCTTTGGTTTTATTGAAATTATAACTGGGAGTATTCAAAGTATAACCCAGCAGTCCGGGCGCGATGGAGCCTTTGGCGAGAATCGCCTTGCCCTTTAGTCCTTCTTTGAGAAAGCCGGGATAATCAAAGGAAAGAGCGAATGCTTTTCTAATGTCTTTATTGCTGAAAAAATTCGGTGGTATTCCCTTCCCGTCCAGCTTCCCGGAACCTATATCGGGATTGGCCAGAGGATTTACTTTAAATGTGAAAAAGAATACGGGGTCGGTTAAAAGCCTGGGCAAATTGTCTTTGATTTTAACTCCTTTAAGCCCTTTAACCTGAGCTTCAAAAGTTCTGGGCACATCTATTATGTCCGCGTCTCCGGCTTCAAGCATAAGGCGTCTTGTTCCAAATTCAGGCACGCTTTTCATGACCAGCATTTTAATTGAAGCGGGCGTTTTACGATAATTCTTGAAGCTTGAAAACATAAGCTGTTTGGAGTTTACATTCCATCTTATGAATTTAAACGGTCCGGTGCCGTTCATGTTTTTTAACAGGAAAGATTTTTCTTTGGGGCGATTATTGTATTTGCCGAGAGTTTCATATTTTCCGTTCCATTCTCCGTTTTCAAGGCACCATTGTTTGTTCATAATATATGACCAGCGCGCGATTATGGATAAAAACGGGGCGAATGGCCGCTTAAGTTTTACTATGACGCTATCTCCTTTGATTTTAACGGCATTTTCAATTTCTTTTTTGGAAAGTATAAGTTGTCCTTGTGAGTCTCTTGTGGATGCTAAGGCAAAGACCGGCTCAAGCATTAATGACGCGGGGCCGCCGGACGGATCGGTAAGCATGAATCTTAACAGTGAATATTTAACATCTTCCGGTTTTAAAATATTCCCATTATGGAATTTAACATTCTTTTTTATCGGGAATGTGTAAGTTAATCCGTCTTTTGATATGAGGCCGTTTTTTACCGTGGGTATTTTGGACGCTAAAGCGGGTTCATATTCATTAAGCGAACTGCCTTTAAACATCAACAGTGTTTCATAAACATTTAGCATCATTCCCTGGGTTACAGCATCGTAGGGATAGACGGGATCAAGTGTTGTTATTTCACCGAGATGAGCGTAAAAAAGCGTATTTGGATTTTTTGCTCCGGTGCAAGAAGTTGCCGACATTGTTGCCAATAATAAAAATATTATTTTTTTCATATGTTCTCTACCTCGCATTGTATTACGCCGTTTGCATATCACCGTATTTACATATTCTTGTGTTTCCCAAATTCATTTGCGGCTGGTTTATTCAGCTCGGAACTCGCATAATAAAGGCGTCCGTAAGTATCGGTAAAATTGATTGTTTGCGCGGGCTTTGGGGAAGAATATAATTTTGCAAATCTTGGGAATAAATAAATGAGAATAAGCAAGCTTGGCAGAATAATTAACAGCGCAAGCTCTTTTTTTCTTGTTGTTTTACCGTCCAAGATTTTTTTTAATCTGCTGTTATAAATTATTCCCGTTATAATGGCGCTTGCAATTCCGCCCAAAGGCACAAGCAAAAGTATGCCTACCATTAATTTCATGCCTTCAAACCAATGGAATTGAGAAGACAAGAGTATAATCACGACTAAGGTCGCTAAAGCGCCCAGAAAAAATCCTCCGCCTATTCCAAGAAGAATAGTTATGATTTTAACCGCTTTTTTATTTTTCATTATTAAGTTCTTCACTGTGTTGCTGGCACTTGCTTGCCATTTTGTAGCATTGGCGAAGGGGGGTGCCTTATTGCTTTTTCTTGTTTCTTGCCGTGGTCGTTTCTGACTTCTGACATCTTGTCTCTTGCTTCTATTTTTTTATTATCTTTCTAAAATAAACTTTTGAACCATTGATTAATTGTCCGTTTTTAATATCGGATAAATTTTTTCCGAATTTTTCTTTAAAGCTTATTTCCCGAATGGAATTTGTTTCGCGGGTGGCTTCAATCAAATTGTCCTTTTCCGAATAAATCATAACATGATCAATTTCTTTTTTATTTTCCGGCCGTGAAGAAAATATAAGGTCGGCGGGTTTGAAATTTTTCTTGTTAACCGCTTTGGCGAATATAAACTGGTCGCAGGCGTTTCTTGGCAGATTTATTCCCAATACTCTATAAGACAAATTTACCAGGCCCGAGCAATCCGTTTCAAATCCGGAACGGCCGCCCCAGCTATACTTATCTCCGAGAAATTGTCTTGCCGTTTTAAGCAGTTTTGTTCTCAGCGCGGAGGATTTCAAAGCTTTAACCGTTTTATTAAATACAATATCTTCTTTTTTTAAGGATATTATTTCGCCGTTTGAGATAGCGGCATTAATTGTTTTGTCCTTGCCAAATGAAATGAATTTTAGTTTTGTTCCTATTGAAAATTCTTTTTTGTTATTGAGTTTAAAAAATCCGGCTCTTTTGCTTTTCACGATTATATCGGTGTCGGTTATGTTTTCCGCCGCCAAGCATTTTATGTCAATCCATCCCGAGTAAAGAGCGAAATCATCATTACCCGCCCGTCCGCAATCGGGGACCGGCCGATTTGTTTGGCGGTCGATAAAATTTGAGCGCATTTGCTCAATGGTTTTAATTTTGGCCCAATTGTTTTTTAATTCAAGGATTTTAATTTTTTCTCCGGCTATGACTTGCGTTTCAAAAATTTTTTCAAACGCGTTAACGGTTTTAGGCGCAAAAGGTTTTGCCATTACATTGCAATAAGGTTTGCTTATGACCGCGTGACCCGGTAGTTTTGGATTGATTATATAAGCTGAGCCGAATTTGTTTTTCAGCCATGCTTCGGCAAATTCTTTTCTATCGTAAATTTTTCCCACGGTTTTATCTTCGGCCGCTGAGGGATCGTTTACCAGTATATCGCCTTTTTTGGTAAAGCCTTTAATTATCACAAGATGGCCTTTGCTGGATTTAATCGGTGATTTTTTAAGTTTGCCCTGAGTGAACGAGATGCTGGCTATTATCGGAATTCCTTTTAAAATATAATTTTCCGCTTCGTTTAGATTATTAAATCGTTTTATCCGCGCGTAAAATTGTTTTGTCGCGGCGTATTGAGTGTTAAAGAGCCAATTGCCGTAGATTTTTTCGGTTTTATCGTAGACGGAAGATGCCGTTTTAAGCGGTTTTTCGTTTAATCCGTAATAATTCATCGCCATTACAAGCGAAACCGGACTGCAGATATCTTTTGAATGTTCAAATCTCGTGGCCATTTGGGAAATTTTAGGCACATTCAATTTAAAGGTTTTGAAGTCGGAGGATTTTTTTAAAGCGGATTTTTCATTGTACGCTTTTTTGGTATTTGTATAAACGGCCGCCACTTGCTTTAAAACGGGGTTAAAGCGGCCGGAAGATTTGAGCCTGATTTTATATCTGAAACAGTCGCAGGGATTTTTGAGTTTTAAAATATCTACGGCGACTTTTCCCGTTTTATCTTCTTGAGAGCTACCGCTTAAAGATTTTCCATTAGAGGTGAAGACTCCAAAAGAATACCATTTACTCCATTTGCCCAAGCAGTGTTTCCGGTTTTTTCTTGTTTTAACCTGCGCCGAAACGGAAATTGAATTTCCGCTTCCAAGAAGGGCTCCCGCAGATATTATGAGCTCGTCAAAAGGAAACATTGTTTTTATGGGCGCGCTTGTGAGCGAGCCTTTTGATATTTTTGATTTTGCAGAGGTCTTGAGTTTAAATACGCCTTTGGGCGGATTTATCGTTTTGAGATTTTCCGTTTCCGCGTTCTCAAAATCCGCGGGGAATATATGGTTTAAATTGAAAGAATGAGCGTTTTGTAAAATATTTTTCATAGTTATTGAAAGCGGTTTGTATTATCTTCATTCTCAACCATGTACACCTCGGAGGTGTATATGGTTATTAGAATTTCAACAGGCCTATTTTATAGAGAAATACGATAGCTACGGCCAAAGGCGCGAGATATCGAACGCAGTAAAACCAAGGCGTAAACAATTTCGCGAATATTGAATTTTCTTTAAACTCCTTTTTTACAAGGCTTAAATCCATTCTATATCCCACAAACAAGGCTATGCATAATCCGCCGAGCGGAAGAAACCAGTTTGATGAAAGATAGTCCATGGCGTCAAAAAAGTTTTTACCGCCCAGCATTGTAAATTTTGACAATGCTCCGCCCGATAGGGCCGAGGGAATTCCGAATAGGAAAATCAAAAATCCGGGCAAGAGCGTGGCGGTTTTGCGTTTCCAGCCGAGCGTATCAATAAAGAAGGAAGTTACCACTTCCATAAGCGATATCGCCGATGTTAGAGCCGCCAGCGTTAAAAGCAGAAAGAATATAACGGCGAATATTGTTCCGCCGGGCAGTTGAGAAAACACCATCGGCATACTTTTAAATACAAGTCCCGGACCCGCTTCGGGAGACATTCCATAAGTAAACAGAACGGGGAAAAGTATGAGGCAGGCGATAAGAGCCACCGCCGTATCCATAATGGATATGATAATGGACGATTTGACCAGATCCGTTTTATGGGAGAGATAACTGCCGTATGTGAGCATGGCGCCCATGCCGAGGCTTAATGTGAAGAATGAATGGCCGAGCGCTTCCAAAACTCCGGCGGCGGTTAATTTTGACGCGTCGGGAGAAAAAACAAAAGACACAGCTTGAGAGAATCCCGACATAAATGAAGATCTTATGAGAAGCAATAGCATCATGCCGAAAAGAATCGGCATTAGCCATCTTGCGGCTCGCTCTATGCCTTTTTTTACTCCGCCCAAAATAACGCTGATTGTGAGCAGCATAAATATCGCGTGCCAAAAGAGATTAACCCAGCCGTTTGAATAAAGAGCGCCGAAAAATCCCGAAATAACTTCGGGGTTTGTGGCGCCGTTAAAATTTTTAACGGAAAGGAAAACATAATGCATTGCCCAGCCGGCCACAACGCTATAGTAAGAAAGTATTACAAAGCCCGAAAGAATGCCCATCCAGCCGACTATTTGCCAGAAACTGTTTTTGGAAGTGAGTTTTCTGAATGCTTCAACGGGAGAGCTTTGAGTTGAACGGCCCACGGCGAATTCGCAAATCATAATTGGTATGCCGACCGCGAATATGCAGAACAAATAAATGAGCACAAATAATCCGCCGCCGTTCATGCCTGCTATATAAGGGAATTTCCAAATATTGCCGAGCCCGATGGCGGAACCGGCGCAAGCGAGCATAAAACCCATGCGAGTCGCCCATTGTCCCCGGTTTTTTAAATTGTCAATCATAAAATAATCTCCGAATAAAAATTAGTGATTAGTGGCAAGTGTTTAGTGTTTCGCCCTTATTTTGTCACTTTGCGCTCTTTGCTTGTCACTGTCGTTGCTTTACCGGATAATGATACTTATTATATTAAAGACGCGGTGAAATTCATAATTTTTTTAGTGAAGTAAAGGCCGTCTTTTTTATATAATTAATTTATAAAACCGTCTTATTACCGGCCCATGATAAAATATAATCAATCATTCCACATAGAGCTAAACAGCCAGTTTAAAAAAGCGCTTGATTTAATTGAAAACACTTCAAAAAGCGTTTTTATTACCGGCAGGGCCGGGACCGGCAAATCCACTCTTCTCAAGTTTTTTCGCCGGCATACGTCAAAAGATGTTATTGTTTTGGCTTCAACGGGAGTCGCGGCTTTAAATGTGGGCGGGGAAACAATTCATTCCTTTTTCGGCTTTAAGCCCGATATTACCATTGATAAGGTGAAAAAATTGAAGGGCGCGAAAAGCCGGTCTTTTAAAAAAATAAACGCCATAATTATAGATGAAGTTTCAATGGTAAGAGCGGATTTATTGGACTGTGTTGACGCTTTTTTAAGATTGAACGGCAAAGACCCCGCAAGTCCTTTCGGCGGAACACAAATGATATTTATCGGCGATTTGTATCAATTGCCGCCGGTGGTTTCTTTCAAGGAAAGAGAATTTTTCTCCCGGCGCTATTCGGGGCCGTATTTTTTTGACGCTGACGCTTTTGAAAATTTTGAGATGGAATTTGTTGAGCTTGAAAAAATTTACCGCCAGAAATCCCAAGATTTTATTTCAATTTTGAATGCCGTAAGAGATAATTCCGTCGGCATAAAAGAATTATCCGTTTTAAATTCGCGCGTGGGTTTGGATTTTGAGAAGACATCCGAGTCGGAGCGTATTATAAGCCTTGTAAACACGAATAAAGCGGCTTATGAAATAAATCGGAAGCATTCAGACAGGCTTTGGGGTAAAGAATATATTTATGAATCCGATATAGACGGTGAATTTTCTTCGCAATCTTATCCCGCCGATGAAGAACTTTTTCTCAAAATCGGCGCGCAAATTATGCTTTTAAACAATGATGCCGCTGGAAGATGGGTCAACGGGTCCATAGGCATGATAGTGGATATTGTTAAGGATTTAAAGGGCGGCAAAAATAAGATTATGGTTATGCTTTCAAACGGCAAGCTTGTTGAGGTTTTGCCTTTTACATGGGAGCTTTTTCATTTTAAATTTGACGATAAAACCGATAAAATCGTTTCCGAATCAATCGGTTCTTTCAGGCAATATCCTTTAAAGCTCGCTTGGGCCATAACCATTCACAAAAGCCAAGGAAAAACCTTTGATAAGGTTATTATTGATTTGGGGCATCGCGCTTTTACCGCGGGGCAAGTCTATGTGGCTTTAAGCCGCTGCGTGAGTTTGGAGGGAATTTCTCTTGCCCGGCCGATTAGAAAATCGGATATCATTATTGATAGGCGGATTGGCGGCTTTATTTTCAAATACCAATATAACGGTTTAGGTGTTGAGGGCGGTGTGGGTATGGATGAGGGAAAATAGTATAATTGAAAAATCAAGGAAGCAAGAAACGAGTGAATAGTGATAAGTGGCGAGGAGTGAAAGAAATCATATTAATCACTTTACACTGATTGCCATTTATATTGTTAACCCCCCGTAGATTTCATTCCCCGCGTCCCGCATAGCGGGATAATCGCGGAGAATAATAAAATCTAAGCACGGGGGGTAAAAACCACGCAAGTGGTTTTTAAGGAGAATTTTATGAGCTTGGATCCACATAATTTTAAACCGTATATCGCGTCTGAAAAAAACATGAAAGAATTTACATTGCGAGCCGTTCTTGTGGGCATCGCGCTGGGCGTGGTATTTGGCGCGGGGAACGCTTTTCTCGGATTAAAAGTCGGTATGACGGTTTCCGCTTCAATACCCGCCGCCGTGGTATCCATGGCGATACTTAGAGCATTTTTCAGAGGGGGAACGATACTTGAAAACAATATCGTTCAGACTGTGGCGTCAACCGGAGAATCTTTGGCGGCCGGCGTTATATTTACCATACCGGCCATGTTTTTATTGGGTTATAATCCTTCCATATTTATGGTTTTTTGGCTTACTCTTTTGGGCGGAGTTTTAGGCGTTTTATTTATGATTCCTTTAAGAAGATATCTCATTGTTAAAGAACATGGCAAACTGCCGTATCCGGAAGGAACCGCTTGCGCGGAAATATTGAAAGTTGGTGAACAGGGCGGTTCAAAAGTCTGGTTGGTTGTTTTTGGCGGCGCTCTTGGCGGCGTATATAAATTTTTAATGAGCGGTTTTCATTTATGGAAAGATGTTCCTGAGTGGACCTTGCGTTTTTATCAAAGAGCGATAGTTAATCTTGAGGCAACTCCCGCATTGCTCGGCGTGGGTTTTATAATCGGTCCGCGAATCGCGGCCGTAATGCTTGCCGGCGGAGCTCTTGGCTGGTGGGTGATAATACCTATGATGAAAATGTTCGCGGCGGGCTCGGCAACGGCTATTTATCCAGGAGCGGTTCCGATAGCGCAAATGGATTCGTGGGAGATATGGACCAAGTATGTGCGTTATATCGGAGCCGGAGCGGTCGCTTTCGGCGGTTTGGTCGGTCTTGTAAAATCAGGTCCTATTATTTGGCGTTCTTTTAAGCTTGGTTTTTCCGAGATTACCAAGGGTTTTTCTCACCGTAAAGCCATATCTCGCGTAACTGATGATTTGCCTATGAGCTGGGTTATGTTCGGCTCGGCGGCCATAATTTTGCTCTTGTGGATGACGCCCGGACTTGGCATAAATTTAATGGCTGTCGGTTTGGTTGTTTTGCTGGGTTTTTTCTTTGTGACTGTGGCGTCCTTAACCGTAGGTTTGGTCGGAAGTTCTTCAAATCCCGTAAGCGGCATGACAATAACCGCCTTGCTTATAACTTGTTTGCTTTTTGTTTTTATGGGCTGGACGGAAAAGATTCATATGATAGCCGCCATGACGGTGGGAGCGGTTATATGCATAGCCATTTGTATAGCGGGCGATACTTCTCAGGATTTAAAAACGGGATATTTGCTCGGCGCCACTCCCAAATATCAGCAATTGGCCGAAATTCTGGCCATACTTGTGCCGGCGGCCGCGATGGGTGGCGTTTTATATCTTCTTCACGCGACTTATGGAATAGGAGGAGTCGAACTTCCCGCTCCGCAAGCAACCCTTATGGCAATGGTGGTAAAAGGCGTGATGAGCAATACTCTTCCGTGGACGCTTATTATTTTCGGAATGATGATTGCCGCCGTTGTTGAACTTATGGGCATAGGTTCATTGCCTTTTGCCATCGGACTTTATCTTCCGGTCAGTTTGAGCACGCCCATAATGGCAGGCGGTTTGGTATCTCTTTTTGTTGCCAAAGTATCGGGGTCGAGAAAAGCGGAAACTAAAGACAGAGGAATATTGGTGG
>DAOWGR010000184.1 GCA_030637365.1 Elusimicrobiota bacterium | reverse complement strand
AGTTGTGTTTGTTTTGTGTGCTTTTACGCAGCGCCGTTTATAGTTCTTTAGACCTATGCGGTGGAGGGCATTATGGCTCTTGGCATTTTAGTCCTCATAAGGTATAGTAGATAAAAGTATATCAGTGTTTTTTAGTTTTTTGCGGGATGTGCCATTTGTCGTCGCTTGTTGTGTTAATTCAATTTTTAAAGCCCTAAATAAACGGGAGGATTTATGAGTTTTTTCAATAAAAAAGACAAGGATAAAAAAACTTCGCCCATATTTTCAAAGTCGTTAAATTTTAAAAAGACAAGCTCTTTGGGCAAGACATCGGGATTTTCCAAACCGACCGGCAATTTTTTCAGCAGATTGAAAAAACTTTCCAAAAAAGATATTGCTTTGGTGGCGGCCGGAGTCGGCACTTTGGCTCTTGCCCCGGTGGCGGAATATTATTTAAGCAAGCCGGCCGGCGAGAATCCTTTAACTTCGCGTTTTGGAAACAGGGGCACCATAGGTGATTCTTCCATTTATGAACCGGGTATAAATTCTCTTTCGGTGGGTTCCCCGGACGGAGCGGGCGATGTTGTTACTCCTTTAAGCGTCAGAGATCCGCTTTCTCTTATCAGGGGGGCCAGCAAAGCTCCCGAGGCGCCTTCGGCTCCGCCGTCAAATTATCGCGATACGCTTAAAAATGTGGCAAAAAATTCTTTTTCAGCCGCTTCAAAGTCAGCCGGCGCTCCAACCGTTATTCCCAGAATGCAAGGCGGTTTAAGAACCATGAGCTCTTTCGCGGGCAGCGGCGGGACGCGGACCAGCGGAAAAATTCCAAAGGGCAAAATGCTTGCCGACGCTAAAAACGCGTCTTCAAAAGCCGCGAGGCGTTCAATGACAGGTCCCAAGGCATCCGCGGATTATAGAGGGGTGTCGTCAAATCCCAAAAGGTCTTCAAAAGGCGCTATGGAAGATTTAAGAAACAGGGCGGGTAAATCCGCCGGTCATTTTAGCGGAGGCAGCGCTACCGACGCGGTTGACAAAGCCGCGGCTGATGCCGTTAATATTGGCGGTTCCGGCGGTCTGGGGCAGGGTGAAGGTTCAAAAGATGACAAATATAAAGGTCCGTCAAATTCAAGTTTGAAAAATTTTAGAAACAGAGGCGCGCGTAAAAAAACTTTGGCCGAAGAGCTTGAGGATGAGAGGGAAAAGAAAAAGTTGGAATGGGAAATGTTTAAGAAATATGAAATTCGCAAGCAGATTGTGCAGTCATTTTTGGATAAAGTTGTAAAAGAAGGCATTATGGGACCCATTGGAACGGCGATTGCCGACGCTACAAAAGGCATTTTGGGTTACGGGCCCAGACCTCCGTCATTGTGTTGGATTCCTATCGGTAAAGACGGCAAACCATCAGGCAGTGTTGACGATTGTTTTGACCGCGGTTCAATAGGAATTCCGATTGTATCCGGCGGCAAACAAAGCACATCCGGAACCACGCTATTAGATTCTTGTTTATGCGGCAAGGGCTCATCGCCTGTACGCGGAGATGAATTCGGCAAGGAGAAGTCTGCCGAAGGCTCAACAAATCAACTTATTGTAGACCCGCAGGTTGAATCCGCATACAAAGAGTTTGACATTCATTTGCGCAATACCGTGAATGCCGTTATTGAGGGTGAAAATAATATAGATGACATGGAAAAACTTGAGCCGCATTTTGACACGGTGCATATTGGCATTAACGGGCTTAATGATGTTGTAAATAGCGGAGTATTGCCGAATCTTGAAGCTTTAGCGCGTGAATACGATAAGGTGGTTGTTAAATCCGAAAATAAGCTTAGAACTTCCGAAACGATACACGCCAGGGCCAAAGACAGGGTTCATGTGTTTATCAGCCAAATGGATAATATTGTCGGCAATATTGAAAATTTGAAAGGAAAGGTTTCAAAAGGACGCGAGCGAGTGTTGCCCAGGAAACAGCGTGATACAATACGAAAAGCCGCCATACAAGAAAAGCAAAGAATAGTCGGCAATATGGTGGGCTATACGAGACTTTTAAAATCGGATAAAGCGAAATACAGATTTTACAGTCAAAAAACCAAAAAACTGCGCTCCGGGCGTGAAAGCATGTATGAAGCGTTACAGAGCGCGAATGCTTATGCCAATGCAATAAAAGAAAATGAGATGAATTTGTCATTGCCGGAGCAATTTAAACAGATGACGGCCCGGCCCGAAAATTCCACCATGGCGTCAAGCAAAGGTTTTAGGGATGCCGCCGGAAATGAAGCGCCGTTTAAAACGATAATTAAAAAACGAGGCATAAGCTGGGATAAATTGTTTGAAAAAGATCATGAATTCAATGCCGATGAGACTGTGAAAATTGAAAATGAAGAATGGGGAGAAATTGAGAAACAATTGAAAATGGATAAGATTCCGACCGATAATAGCCGGTTGGATAATTTTGTCAGTAATGGCATGAGATGCGTTTCGCTTAAAGAGGGTGTGGACAATTTATATTTAAGTATTGAAACCACTGATAACAGATCCAATGTTATAAATCTCAATATAAGTTCCGCCACAAAGCATTTGGTGTCTTTGGGAGTGAGACCGTGTTATTTTGATAATACTTGCGGCGACACAACAAGTCCCGCCGTTACTCCCAAGCCTGAAACGAAACCGGAATCAGGATCTTCGTCCGGAAACACCAATGCTTTTGATAATAATCGGCCAAGTGGCGGAAGCGAACCCAAACCTGAAACCGAATCAGGCGCCGGAGAGTTATCAGCTTTTAAAAAAGAGAAAGACAGAGTAATGGAGCATACCGAAGTGGTGATGGATAATGCCGACAGATATATTGCGGATACGGATGGCGCCGGAGGCAGATTGGGGTGTAAGTCAAACGGATGTAATAAAGCCCGCGATAATGCTATGGCGCACAGCCATAGGATGGGAAAGATAAGGGAAGAAATTTCACTTTTGTCATCGCAGGACGCTTCTTCGGAAAAAGTAAAAGAAAAGAGGCTTAAGGCGCTTCAGGAAGAATTTAATAAAGAAAACAGGGCTTTTTACGGGACGCCGATTAAAGAAATAAACGCTAAAAAATGTGTAAATAATAATGACTCAAAATCCGGCATGTATTTTGCGTTGGCTTGTTCGCGAGTTCCCAATAGACTTCATAGGACCGTTTCCATTACCAATAAAACATATAATGTCACCAATGTCGTTATTGTTGTAAATCAAGGGAGTTTGATAGGTGACAATACATTTGTTATTACTCTTAACAACGGCAAAAAATATGAGGCTGAAATTAAGGGCAACAAATGGAAAATCGTTAAAGAATTAAAGAAATGATTTTTATGGCGGCGCGGAGTCGGCGTTAATAATCGGATAAATTGAAAACAGCCTCGTGTTTTTACGGGGCTGTTTTTTTAAGGATGGTCAATTAATGCGTAAATTGATGATTATTTGTTTATGTTTCAGTTTTTACACTATAGGTTTTTGCTCACAACAACGAGGCTATGCATCATCAGGTATCATGCTTTCCCTACAGCAATCAGGCGGGAACAATGAGAAGGAGCAAAGCGAAGCTTCAAAATCAAAAAGTTTCAATAAAAAAAAATCCGTTTCAAAGGCGTCCCGTAATGGTTGGCATAATGATATAAGCAAGTCCGATTGCCGCGTATTGACATTTTCTTTTGCCGGTGAGATTATTCAATCCGAGAATATTGTTTTGAAAAGCCGCGAGCAATGGGAATATTGTAAAAAGGGGAAAAAAGAAGACATTTGCCAAGCCTTAAATGCCGGGCCGTTTTATAAGAAAAGCGTCAGAATTGAAATTCATCCGGCTTTAAAAATGTATCCTTGGGAATACAATAGATTTAAAATTTGCCTTAAAGGCGCTAATTTTTCAATTGAACAAATAAAAACCGCCTATGATTATAATATCTCAAAAAGTCATATCGGCGATATAACTTTGTTTATCGCGAAACCAGGCCGGAAAATTAAAATGGATCCGGATATAAACGGATTAAGCGTAAAATCCATAGAACGGAAGGAAGACGCGATTATTTTTAAATTGACTGATAAATGGAGCGCGCATTATTCGGGTAAAACCGAGATAAAAATGTCGCTTTTTAAAAAAAGGTTTTTTAAAGACAAATATGTGGGCAAGTATTCTTCCTTTGATTTTTCCAATGATTTGTATGAGATAATTCTTCCCAAAGAGCTCACGGGCGCCTTAAAGCCGGGGAAATATTATTTTAAATGGAATTTCAGGCGCATTGGCGATAATGTGTCCAATCCCGTTTTAATTGATAAAGGCAAAACACCAATTTTTAAAATAAGTTAGCTTTACACCATTTTGCGGCAACCCCGCGGGTTGCAGAGGTTTCTCCGCATCCTGTCAAATCATAAATAGATCTAACTATGGTGTGTATCATCTTGCCAAATTAAATCTAACCATGAACTGCCTCCTTTTTTAGCAATTTTTCCACTTCTTTCATAATGTCTTCTTGTTTTAAATTCTTAACGGAAATATCTGATT
>DAOWGR010000088.1 GCA_030637365.1 Elusimicrobiota bacterium | reverse complement strand
ATGAGTGAAGAAAAAATAAAACAAGAGCCAAAAAATGTTGAACTGTATACTCAGCTTGGTTTTATTTACAGCAAACTGAAAAAAATAAATGAAGCGCAAAAAGCTTTTGAAACCGCGGTTCGTTTAAACCCCAAAAAGGCCAAAGCTCATTTCATGCTTGGGCTTATTTATGAAAAAAAAGGACTGAAAAACAAAGCCATATCCGCGTGGCAAGCCTGCCTTGATAATGCCGTTAAAAAAAAGATGCGCGAGACCGCGATTAAACATCTTCATTTTTTGAGGGCAAAATGAAAAATTTAATGAGAAACACACCTCTACTACTTATAATTAGGCAACTAGGTAATTCGGCAACCAGGCAAATAGGAATAAGGAACAATTCTAAATTCCTGAAATACTTTCAAAACTTCTTTGTTGCTACACTAGTCATAGCCATTTTTTCCGCGGGCTGCGCCACTCCGCAGGTTGCCATTAACCCGCGAGCTGATTTTTCCGGCATTAGCCGCGTCGCCGTAATGACATTCAATGGACATAAAGGAAATATTGCCGCCGATCTTATGACTCAAAACCTGCTCGCGCACGGAATAGATGTTGTTGAACGCCAACAATTAGACTCCATTCTAAAAGAACACCAGCTTACCGCTTCCAGCGGTTTTGACAGAACCACCGCGAAAAAAATCGGCAATTTGCTTGGTGTGGACGCGCTGTTTCTCGGTTCCGTAGTTGAAAATACTCCGGCAACAAGCTATCTTATAAGCGCGTCCCAAGGGATTTCGCTAAACAAAGTAAAAAAAGTGGCCGGCAGCACTATGCGTTCGGAAGGCTCGGTTATGGGCGTGCCCAATTCCCATTTGGTAACCACCGCGGCCAGCACATCCCTGATATCGCGCATGGTGGACATAGAAACAGGTTCAGTCATGTGGTCGGCGTCCATGAGTTATGAAGGTTTTGATATTTCATCGGCAATGTCCGGCGTAACCAAAGCTTTTGTCCGCTCGCTTATTCCCATGTGGCCGGCGCTCTTAAAACCCATATAATAAAACAGAACGGCAGATTGCAGGCAAATCTAAACCTTAATCTTAATCTGCCGTCATAAAGGAGATAAAATGAAAATAAAAATAACAGTAGCGGTAATAGGTATCTTTTTTTGCTCCGGCGTTTTACTGCGCGCCCAAGAACAAAATAAAGAATCAAACAAAGAGCAAAACCAAGAGCAAATGGAATATCACGCATGGCAAGAAGCCAATGACTCCATGGATGAAATGAATAAAACCGAGAGAGCCGCTTTCAGAAAGAAACAAATGGACACAAATGGAAACGGCAAAATAAGCAAAAAAGAAAAAAAGGCGTTTAATAAAAACGAGAAAAAACAAAAAGCTCTTAAAAAGAAACACATGGACACCGACGGAAACGGCAAAATAAGCAAAAAAGAAAGGACGGCTTTTAAGAAAATGAAAGCTGTGAGAAAAGCCAAACGATTAAAAACCCTTGGTAAAAAAATGGAGCGCAAAGGCGAAAAATTGGAACACAAGGGAGAAAGAAAAGAAAATCGCGGCGAAAAATGGCAGAATAAAAGCGAAAAAATGGAGCGCAAAGCGGAAAGACAATCGGAGCTTGGCCATGATAAGGCCGCCGATAAACTTAATCGCGCCGCCGAAAAAATGAATGAAAAAGGCGAAAAAATGGAGCGTAAGGGCAAAAGAATGCAAAATCGCGGCGAAAAAATGCAGCGCAAAGGCGAAAGAATGCAAAACCGCAATAGAAATATCCAACGCAATAGAAGCGGTGGAAGAAGCGGACGATAAAATCACAAAGCGGCGCCAAATAAAACATCCAATTACTAATAAAAATCCCGGCAGACAATTAAACCTGTCGGGATTTTTTTATTTCTCTTTAAATATGATGGTTCTTTCGCGCTTATTTCTCCGTTCCGATATTAATAAATATGGCGGAATCATTAAAACTGAATCCGGTAAAACAAGTCTCTCCAACCATCTGAGGCAACAAGCGATTAAAAAGCTTGGGAGAAACAATAACGCGAAATATCCACGAAGCCTCATCATACTCAAGAGATAGCATTTCATCCGCTCTAAACGGCATCTTTTCTTCAATCAATTGTCTGTCTATCTCTTCCATAATGCCTTTAATGGCCGTATCCATAATCTCCGCCATTATTTCTTCCTGACTAAAAAACTCGGGAACGGCGGCTGACTTGGACGGCGTCATGGAAACATGTATTTTAATTCTTTCAATTACAATATTCAAAGCGCCTTTACCCGCGACATAAGGCTTAAGTCTGACAACAGGTTCCGCGATAATACCCCCAATATCAACGCGAATATTCTTAATCACCAATAAATCTCCCTCCTGAACAATAATCGGACTTGCAGGATTTATCATACTAAGCCGCTTATTGGACGCGGCCGCGCTAAGAAACGCCTTTTTAACGGCCTTAAACGGTATCCGAACGGAAAAATTCATATCAACCATATCGTCATTTTTCCGAACAGATTTAGACGCGTATGCGGGCAATATATCGCCTGATAATTCAGATTGAAGAATAGCATCCGCGCCGATACCGTTAAGATTAAAGTTCTCGGCCGAAACATATCTCACAGCCATAAACACCGCGACAACCGCAATAATACTTACCACCATATGTTTCCCGAATTTTTCAGCGGCTTTCTTCATAACAACCATCTCCTAATGCGGTTAAAATTCAAAACCCAAATATATCAAGCCATGTTTAACAAGCAAATTATTGATTACCGCACCCTTGGCAAAAGCGGGCAGAAAAGCTTTATCCTCAAGTTTTAATTCAACAGTCTTTCTGTCAATTTTGCGAACGGACATAACCTTGGCAAGTTCCGGATTTTTCACTATATCATCAACAGCCGATGAAATAATCATTCTTTCCAATACCCCGATTATTGAACCCATAAAATTCATTCCGTAAATCCTGTTCACTTTTATTTTTTCAATGGAGAATCTAATGGTATTCGGAGCCGCTAAAGTCGGCTTTATATCAACCGTAAAATACACTTTGGGATCAAAAGGAAGAGCATCCACTTTCGCCTTGCCTGTCAATTCAATTTGTCCGTCATCGCGAAATTGAAGACCGCCGTTTTTAACATTGGAACTGAAGTCAATTGTGGGATCTTCCATGTTTTTGACCAAAAAGTTTGTAATCAAACCATCGCTAATCGCCATATTATAGCCTTTAAGCTGTTTTATCTCGGCGACACCGGAATTCACGCCCATAATAAAATTTTTATCGTCAAAGTCAAAAGCGGTCAAACTGATATTATCTATTAATCCGGGAAGCAAAGGCGCCACAAAGTCCGGAGATATGCTCACGCGCAAAATCCATGCTTCAGGATCATAAGAAAAAATAAAAACATCTTCGGATTTAAGAGGAACTTCATTTTCTATAAAAGCTTCATTTACGCTTTCCGTGATGCGCTCCGTGACTAAATTGGCCAAATACGACATTGCCTCATCTTTGCCAAAAATCGGAAAACCCGCTTTTAGGCCCAAACCAAAATCAAAATCCAATTTGAGGAACTTGATAGCCAAGTTATTCTTGCTTTCAAACCATGGTTTGATAAATATTATCGGCTTAACCCCCACTCCGCTGATATTCACTTTTATATTGCTTAAAATCAAATGATTGCCCTCACGCTTTAAAATCGGCTTGGAAGAATCAACCAAGCTAACATCTTCCCCTTCGGTCATGCTCTGCCTAATCATGGCAAAAGGAATTTTGACGCTTAAATCAAGCGCCGGAGAAATAACCGGAGATTTGGACCGCGCGGCAATAGCATAAGCGGGATTTGGAAGTGAAACATCTTCAATTGCTATGGCATTATCCATATCCATTGATTGCAAAATTGTCCTTGAGTTCAGCAAAAAATTATTTTCCGCCAAAGATATGGCTGACATTGAGAAAACCATCGCTACCGCTAATATAATTCTTTTCATATAGATTCTCCTTTCTTATTTATGCTCCTGATATTATTTATATTGTACCGGAATACGCGCAAGCAGCTAAGTGTCCAAAGGCCTAATTTACGGTGATAAAAAGACCTATAGACTGCATGGGCACCTTTTATACGCGCTATCCCGCTTTCAGCCATATCAGTGTTTAGTGATTAGTGACAAGTGGCACAAGTGTCTAGTGGCAAGTGATTAGTGAGTTGAACTGTCACGCTATTTTCTCCGCCCTCTATATTCTGTATTATATTACTGAGGCCCTAAAAATGGAAACACCCAAATTCGAGCAATATTCCGTGGTAAAAAACACAATAAATAAAAGTTTCGGCATAGTTATAAAAGTTATCGGTGAAAATGTAACCATCTATCCCGCAAAAGGCGGATATAAAATAACCTTTCGCGCCCAATATCTTGAGCAAGCGTCACAAGAAGAAACATCAAGTCTTAAAGAATTGATAGAGCAAGTAAAAACCGATGAAAAAGAAAAACCCAAAAAAACATCCCGAAGAATAATTGATCCCGCGCATATCCGTTATGAATTTGATAAATTTTTAAAACATATCGCTGTCAGATATCCCGCTTCGGAAGAAGCTTTTAGAATTTTCTGGCGGGAATTATTGGACATAGCCGGCGACATCCCCGGCAAAACATGGGAAATGAAATCCTCCACCGGCAACAATCCCGGTCCGGCGCTTAAACTTTGTAATCCGTCAACTCAAAAATGGGTATATTGCCTCACTTTTATTCCGAGCTATGGGCTTAGAATAGAGATTAAAAAAGAATTTCTGCCTGAAGAATTTGATAAATTATTTCCCATAGACAATGCCATGTTTGGAGCGGGAAAAGCCGTGGAATTAAGATATGAGAATTTTCCCGAGGAAAAACGCCGGCATTATCTCAATTGCGTAAAAGCCATTTATGCTACCCAATCCACTCCCGAATAAGTAATTTGCTTCCGCAAATTTCCGATTCGGGAGAGCAATTATCGGACAGGCACAAAGAAAAAAAGCAACAGTGTATTAACGGACTATATTTAATGAATTTAATAATAAACAATCTAAGAGTGCCCGTTGAAAAAGACGATATAAACGAATATATAAAAGCCGCTTCCGATAAATTGGTGATTAGCAGGGGACATATAAAATTCATTAAAATACTTAGCAAATCCCTTGACGCCCGCGATAAAAGACAATTCTACTATGAAATCTCAATAGCCGCAGGCGTTCCCGCCGGCTTCAATAATAAAAAAAACTTTCTCCCGTACGCAGAAAACATAAAACCTGCCAAGAAAGAAAAAAAACTTAAAGACAAGCCGATAATAATCGGTTTCGGCCCCGCCGGCATATTCGCCGCTCTTGAACTTCTTGAATACGGAATAAAACCTTTAATATTTGAAAGAGGCAAAAAAATAGAAGACCGTTCCATTGATATTCAAAAATTTATTAAAGAGGGAACATTAAATTCCGAATCAAATATCCAATTCGGCGAAGGCGGGGCCGGTTCATATTCGGACGGCAAATTGTTTTCCAGAATAAAAAATTCTGAAAACTTAAACAAAGTGCTGGACACTTTCATAAAATTCGGCGCGCCCGAAGAAATAGACTATATCAGCAAACCTCATTTGGGAACGGATGTATTATGCAAAATAACGCGCAATATAAGAAATTATATCCTTGAGCGCGGCGGCGAAATACACTATAACTCAAAAATGACAGATATGATTATATCGGGAAATAAAGTTTCGGGCATAATTATAAACGGCGAAAAGGAGTATCACTCCTCAATTATTTATCTCGCGGTGGGACATTCAGCCCGCGACACATTTGAAATGATTCATAAAAAAGGCATTGCGATTGAGCAAAAAGAGATTGCCGTAGGCGTTAGGCTGGAACATCCCGCCGAAACAATCAATCTCATAAGATACGGCCATAAATATAAAAATGTTTCCGCCATAGGAGCCGCCGCTTATTCTTTTACCTATACCGACAAAAAAATAAAGCGCGGCGCTTATACATTTTGCATGTGCCCCGGCGGAGAAATAGTAAACGCTTCATCTGAAAACGGCCTGCTGGTTGTAAACGGCATGAGCTATTCAAACAGAGCGTCCGCATTTTCAAATTCAGCCATTGTCATAACCTGCCACAAAGAAGATTATAAATCAAACCATCCCTTGGCCGGCATCGCGTTTCAAAAAAACATGGAAAGGAAAGCTTTTAACGCGGCGGGCGGAAAATGGAAAGTCCCGGCGCAAAATCTAATGGATTTTTTACATGAAAAATCGTCCCTGAAATTAAATAAAAATTCATGCAAAACGGGAACAATATCCGTTAATATGAATAAAATATTCCCCAAATTCATACGCATTGTCCTTAAAAGAGCGTTTAATAAATGGAAAGAAAATTATCCGATATTTGTTTCAAGCCAAGCGATATTGCTTGCCCCCGAAACAAGGACATCGTGCCCTATCAGAATTACGCGAGGCAAAAACCATGAATCGCTAAATATGAAAAATTTATATCCGATAGGCGAAGGGTCCGGCTATACCGGCGGCATAACAAGTTCGGCGGTTGACGCCATAAAAGCCGTGGAAAACAGTCTGTTAAACATTAATTGAATGGAGAATTACTTCAATGAGAAAGAGATTAAAAAAATTTACGAACACCAATAACCTTGTTGTGCTGGGCATATTCCTTGGAATAATTTTTGGATTACTAATGCCGGAATTGGCCATCAAGCAAAGAGTTATCGGACAGATTTTTATCGCGCTATTAAAAATGCTGGTTGTTCCTTTGGTCTTCGCGAGTATTTTTATCGCCATATCGGGATTAGGTTCACTTAAACAATTGAAAAACATAGGTTTGAAAACAATCACGCTCTATCTGATGACAACGGCATTATCCGCGGCTTTAGCCATTTTTGCCATGAATATGATAAAAATCGGACAAAAGGTGTCTGCGGACGGACTGAGTTTTGCCATTGCCCAGTCCATGAAACCTTTCTCGTTTGAAGGAATGCTCTTGAGTTTTGTCCCGACCAATGTATTCGCGTCATTGACGCAAGGCGCAATGATGCAGGTGATTGTTTTTTCCATTCTGTTCGCGATAGCTTCTTTGTACCTCACTGAACATCATCAAAATTTGCTCAGAGATTTTTTTACCGGCATTAATAATGCGATGCTGAAACTGGCGGAATGGATAATTAAACTGACACCTATCGGTGTTTTCAGTTTGCTCTCATATGTAATTGCTAAAGAAGGCATTGAGGTTATACTCGGACTCTGGAGTTATATGCTGGTGGTAATCGGTGTGATTTTACTGCACGGTTTTATCACGCTCCCGCTTATATTACTAATTCTGGGGCACATCAATCCTTATCGCTATCTTTCAAAGGTTAAGGACGCTTCAATTATGGCTTTTTCTACCGCTTCAAGCTCGGCAACCTTGCCGGTTTCATTGAAAGTTGCCGAAGAAAAAGGCGGAGTAAGCAAGCGAAGCGCGGGTTTTGTACTGCCTTTGGGCGCGACCATTTCCATGGATGGAACAGCCGCTTATTTAGTAATCGCGGTGCTTTACATTGCCAATCTTGCCGGAGTTCCGCTCGGTTTGGGCGAACAGCTAATGCTGGGTCTGACAGTTGTAATGCTGAGTGTCGGCGTCGCCGCGCTGCCAAGCGCCTCATTGGTAATGATGGTGGTAATCTTAAATCAGATCGGCCTTCCCGTTGCCTATATCGCTTTAATTGTCGCGGTGGACAGAATTTTAGATATGTTCAGGACTTCATTAAATGTCACATCCGATCTGGTGGTAGCCAAAATTGTGGATAAAATATCATAGGCTTTTCTTTACTTATCCGCTTTCTACTTTATGATTTTATTGAATTTTGTAATTTGAGATTGGAATTTATCCCTATTGCTCTGTTACTCCCAATCTGAAATTAAAAAAAAGGATATGCCGTTAAGGCGCAGCCACTTACGGTGTTTTTTATAATCGGGCAAAACGCCCTCAACCACTTTCCAAAATTTCGCGCAATGCCCATGAACTTTTAAATGGCAAACTTCATGAACCACAATATATTCCATAACGGCAAAAGGCATCATGGCCAAACGCCAATTAAGCCTTATATCTCCTTTCCTTGAACAACTGCCCCATATTCTTTTCTGATTGCCGATTGACAGCTTAGCGACATGCACATCCAGGGATTTTGAATATTTGCCTATAATATCAATCGCTTTTATTTTAAGTTGCTCGCTGTAAAAATCCATAATCGCGCGCGAAGCCATAGCTTTAAACTTCAAATCAATCCCATCTCCGATAAAAAGATTAATATTTTCAGCGCCCAATTCACATACGACAGGCCTTAACCTCTTTTCAATATTCAATTTCAAACTTTTGCCAAAAAGCGGAAACATTTCACCTGCCTTAAATTCTTTAACCGGATACAAACGATCAAGATTTTTAAAATTATTCCGCCTTTTAATAATCCAATCAACTCTTTCTTTAAGAAAACCCTCTATAAAATTTAGAGTCGCGAATTTCGGCGCGCTCACTTGCACGCGAGCGTCTCTATCCACGCGCATAATAATGCTTCGGCGTCTTTTTGAAGGCGTTAAATAATACTCAATGGTTTTATCCTCACAAATCAATATGGGCATATATATAATTTTATAAAAAATACCTGTGTATTTTTTACCCCTCCGTGCTTAGATTCTATTATTTCCCGTGATTATCCCGCTATGCGGGACACGGGGAATGGAATCTACGGGGGGTTTATCATTGTGTATTTTTTACCCCTCCGTGTTTAGATTTCGCCGCCCAATAGGCATAACCTCCGCCTGTCCCGCCAAAAGCGGCTGGGAACATATTAAAAAACAAATAAAATGATTCCCCATTGAAAAATCGCGCCCCGATATACATCAGAGCGCGATTTTATTTCGCAACCACGGGCTTGTAAATCACCCGCTACAATATTCTACTTTCCGTTCATTATTTTTCGGGGCAATTTTTCATATAGCTGAGAATTTCTTTCATTGGCGCGGTGGCAAGCGCTATACTGGTATCGGCTCCGCCGTAATATAAACTCACAATTCCCGTTTTCTTATCATGAATCCAGCCACACGGAAAGATAACATTGCCGACATCGCCGAAAAGCTCATACGGAGCAAGCGGAGTCATTACCCAGTCTCTGCTTCTGCGAATAACCTGCCACGGCTTATCCAAATCAAGCAATGCCAAACCTATTCTGTATATGGAGCCATAGCATGTTTTCCTTATGCCGTGATATAAAATGAGCCATCCATCGGGAGTTTCCAGAGGCTCGGGACAAATTCCAAGTTTTGCTCCATCCCACGCGTTTCCTTTCCTTGCACGCATAATAATCTGAAAATCTCCCCAATGCTTTAAATCGTGCGAAAAAGATATCCACATATGAGCCGGAACCAAATGGGAAAGAGTCGGCCTATGAATAATGGCCCATCTGCCATTGACGCGTTTTGGGAAAAGAGCCGCGTCTTTGTCATGTTGCCGCAATATCGGGCCTAATTTTTTAAATGTCTTAAAATCTTTTGTCGTGGCAAGCGAAACCAAAGGCCCGTCTTTAGAAACCGCGGTATAAGTAATGGCCCAAACTTTTAATTCCTCAAGCCAAGTAATTCTCGGATCTTCAATTCCCAATTCTTCTTCAGGATATTTTTCAGGTTCGGGCTCAAGCGACGGAGATTTGTCAATTTTCCAATCGCTTATTCCGTCCTTGCTCCTTGCCACCGTTAAATGGGAAATGCCGTGTTTGTCTTCCACGCGGGTCAGAAGAACGGTTTCGCCATTGACTTCCGCCGCCGCCGGATTAAAAATGGTGTTAATGGGATACGGACACATATCGGGCGTAATTAACGGATTATCCTTATGCCGCGCGAATAATATTTCATCGTGATATTTACCCTTTAAATTTTTTTTCTGTTCCATGGTATTTTCCATTCAAATTTCCTCCGAAACGCTTTATATATAATAGAGATTTATTATACTATACTAAGAATGCTTTCAAACCTTTTTACAATATTTCTTTTATTTTCGGCTTGCAATTGTCAGGCGGTTGAGCTTTTGTATTGGTCGTCTTCAAATACCGAAGAAATTAAACTTGCGAAAATTCTGGTAAATGAGTGGAATGAGCTTCATCCCGATATTCATGTAAAAGTGCAGCCGATTCCCGCCACGGGCTCAAGCGAGGAAATACTTCTTTCGGCAATAATGTCAAAAACCACTCCCGATATATGCTCCAATATTCTTCCCGCGATAATGGGAAAATTCATAGAGTCAAAAGCGGTTGTTTGTCTGGACAGATTTAAAGACAGTGAAAAGGTTATTGTAGACAGGACGGGAACGAAACTCACGGATAAATTTCGCTCAAATAACGGCAAGCTTTGTCAAATCCCGTGGAAATCCAATCCGGTTATGCTGGCCTATAATACGGAAATATTTAAATCTCTCAAATTGAAACCTCCGAAAACCTACAGCGAATTTATTAATGTCGCCAAATCCATTAACAGTGATGAAGACGGAAACGGCATACTTGACCATTGGGCGATGAAAGTATCCATAAAAACCGTTTGGTATCAAAGGCTTTTTGATTTTTATCCGTTTTATGTGGCGGCAACGGGCGGTAAAACTCTGCTTGAAGGCGATAAGGCCATTTTCAATAATGACGGCGCCATTGCCGCGATGAAATTTTTCGCGGATGGTTTTAAAAATCGGTATTTTCCAATGCTCGGATTCTCCAGAGATACTTTTGTTGACGGCAAGACGGCAATGAGCATGGTGGGGCCATGGATAATAGAATATTATAAGAGGCTTAATCCAAATCTTAAGTTTGATTTCGCGCCTATTCCCGTTCCCGACAATCATAAAGGCCCCGTTTACACTTATGGCGATCCCAAAAACATGGTGATATTTTCAACGACAAAACATCCCGACGAAGCATGGAAATTCATTAAATTTTTAATAAGTAAAAAAGCGGATTTAAAACTTCTTGAACTGACAAGCCAAATTCCGACGCGAGCCCATATTGCCGATGACGCGTATTTTAAAAGCTTTTTTAAAAAAAATCCTCTTTTAAAAAAGGCGGCGCGGCAGGCGGATTTCGTCGTGCCTATGGACGACTCGCCGCATCTCATACAGATTTTGGATATAATCTCAAGACAATTTGAAGCCGCCGCCATTTACAGAGTGATAAGCCCTGAAAAATCAATGAAAATGGCCGCGGAAAATGTGCAGAATATATATGACTATTGGTAAAGAAAAAAACGAAAACATAGGCTACGCTTTTATATCTCCGTATATAATTTTCTTGCTCGCCTTTACGGCGTATCCTTTAGTCTTTTCATTTTATCTGATATTTCACAGATGGGATTTATTGACTTCTCCCGCCTTTGTCGGTTTGGATAATTTCATTTTCCTTCTGCATGACACGCAATTCTGGCAGGCTCTTTTAAACACGCTCGTTTTTCTTTTGATTCATATTCCTCTGCAAATATTTTTTTCAATAATAATAGCCATGGTGCTGGCGGAAAAAATATTCGCGAGAACATTTTTTCGCGCGGCCTTTTTCTTGCCGGTGATAATCTCGGGCGCGGTTGTAACAATTTTATGGCAAAAACTTTACGCGACCGACACCGGAATTTTTAATCATCTTCTGAGTTTAATCGGCATATCTCCGGTCGGCTGGCTTACCAGCACAAAAATCGCCATGCCAGCAATCGCCATCATGGCGACCTGGAAGAATATGGGTTTTTATATAATCCTTTTTCTTGGCGGCTTGCTTAGTATTCCGGGTCATCTCTATGAAGTATCCCGGATTGAAGGGGCGAGCAGATGGCAGGATTTTTGGCGCATAACGCTTCCGCTTTTGCGGCCAACCATGCTTTTAGTGGTTGTTCTTTCCACTTTCGGAGCATTCAGTCTTTTTATTGAGCCTTATGTAATGACGGGCGGCGGACCTCTGGATAAAACCATGTCGGTTGTGCTTTATATGTACAAACACGCTTTCTTGTTTCAGCATATGGGCTATGCCGCCACCATCGGTTTTGCTCTGGCGATTGTAATACTTATGGTTGTTCTTGTGCAGAAAAAATATCTCGGCAAAGAAACGGAGTATTAAATAAGCGCGACAGGCAACAGCGCGGCAGTATGGCAGAAAGAAACAAGAAAAAGCACAAAAGCAATTATGAAAGGTAGCCGCAAAGCAAAGCTTTGCCATGGAAAAAACAGAGGCAAAAAGACAGAAACGGAAATAGCGAATGATAAAATGGTAATTCGCCAAATTAAAGGATAGATGATTATAATTTAGCATTTACTAAAACAGGAAATACAATGAAAAAACTTATTCTTCATCTTATATTGCTTTTCGCGGCTGTGAGTTTCATTTATCCGTTTTTATGGATGGCCTCGGCTTCTTTAAAACCTGTCGCTGAAGCTACTTCCATGAATCTTTTGTCTTCCAATTTCACATTCCATAATTATATAGCGGTTTTTAAAAAAATTCCGATAGGCCGCGCTCTTTTAAACAGTACTATTGTGGCCGGAGCCACCACCGCATCGGTTATTTTTTTCAGTTCTCTTGTCGGCTACGCTCTCGCGAAGCTCAAATTCACTGGCAGAGAAACTCTTTTTATGATAGTTCTGTTTACAATGATGATTCCCGGCCAATTGACTCTGATTCCCTTATATACCCTTATCGTTAAACTCGGATGGGTGGATTCTTATCCCGGCCTTATAGTTCCGTGGATGATAAGCGGCATGGGAATTCTTATTTTCCGTCAGACCTTTGTAAGCATACCGGGCGATCTGATGGAAGCGGCGAGAATAGAAGGAGCGGGAGAATTGCAAATTTTGACTAAGATTTTTTGGCCGCTTTCAAAACCCGCGATGGTAACGGTGGGAATAATAACATTTATGGGAACATGGAATGAGGTTCTCTGGCCGATGATGATTATAAGAGAACAAACCATGATGACAATGCCGCAAATGATAACAATGTTCGCGGTGGGAGGACAGGCGGGAGGAGATCTTGGAATACAAATGGCGGCCTCAATGTTTTTGGTGATTCCATTGGTTATCGCGTATGTGTTCTTTCAGAAATATTTTATAGAAGGCATTGCGTCTTCGGGAATAAAAGGATAGAAGATAAAAGCAAGTTTATAAGTTGATATGGACAAAAGATAAACAGCGTAGATATGTAAATAAGATGATAAGTTAATACGGACAGAAGATAAACGGCGTAGATATGTAAATAAGATGCAAGATTAGAAGGAATTATATGTCACCTTTGTTCGCAAATTCAGGAATATATTTATCAGCGCGTTTTGCGAGTATTTTGCGTATTTAGGAGAACTGATATGGCAAGTGTTATTTTAGAAAATGTGGTAAAACATTATCCCAATAATGATAAATCCACAATTAAGGATTTGGATCTTTCAATCAATGCCGGTGAATTTATGGTCTTTGTAGGCCCGTCCGGCTGCGGCAAATCAACTCTCCTAAGAATGATCGCGGGCTTGATAAATACGACAAGCGGCAAAATGTTTATTGACGGTAAAGACATCACAAACCTTCCGCCGAAAGACAGAAGCATCTCAATGGTTTTTCAAAACTATGCCCTGTTTCCGCATTTGGATGTCTATGAAAATATCAGCTTTGGCTTAAGCATAAGAAAAACGGATAAAAAAGAAATTGACAAACGCGTGAATGATGCCGCTGAACTTCTGGGCATTAAAGATTTTCTGCGCAAAACACCTAAGAATTTAAGCGGCGGACAAAGACAGCGCGTAGCCGTCGGAAGAGCGATAGTCAGAAGACCGAAAGTTTTTTTATTTGACGAACCCTTGTCAAACTTGGACGCCAAAATGAGAACCCAAATGAGGGTTGAAATATCAAAACTTCACAAAAAACTGAAAACTACGATAATCTATGTAACTCATGACCAATGCGAAGCCATGACCATGGCCGACAGAATGGTGGTGCTTCACAACGGTATTATTCAGCAATGCGGCGCGCCGTCTGAAATTTATTCTTCGCCGAAAAATGTATTCGTAGCCACTTTTATCGGAAGCCCGCCGATGAATCTTTTTAAGGGCGATATTATAAAAAAGGATGACCAATTGTTTTTTAAGATAAACAATACGGCACTTACGCTTCCTTTGAAATTTCCCGATATTTTAAGCGATGAAAGTTCCGATTATACTTTGGGGATAAGGCCCGAACATATATATTTAGCTGAAAGAAAGCCTAACGACATGTTGTGTAGCGAGGCTATTGATTGTGAAATTGAGCTCGCGGAATCCATGGGCAATGATGTGTCCCTTCATTGCAAAGCTCAAGGACTTGAGTTTCAATCCAATCAAAGGCATGACTTCCCCATTAAAACCGGCGACCGGATTAAATTGGTTTTTGCCATTGACAAACTGCATATTTTTGATGAAAACGGAGTGGCGCGCCCCGCTACGCGCGAGCGCTCCGACAGGCGTAAATCTTAAGTATTGTTAATTTGCGCCCGCGCGGCGCAGAAACAAGCTCCAAAAATAATAATACACCCGGAAAGATGAATCCATAACAGCAGGGCCATTATGCCGCCAAACGCGCCATAAACCACATTCAGCGAAGAAAAATTCTTAAGATACAATACAAACAAATTCCCCCCCGCTTGCAAAAAGATTGTGGAAATCAAAGCTCCGGCCCATACCTCTTGAATACTCGTGCGCCGCCTCGGCGCGAACTTATAAAAAAAACCAAGCCCTAAGAACATTATCAGCCACGGAATAAAAAATAATCCCACGGGATATACCCAAGAAATAAATGTGCTCGTTGGAAAAAGCCAAACCTTAATCATACGCATTAGCATGGGCAAAGCCATGCCCAAAAACATAGCTCCCGCCATAAAACCGAAAAGAATTACGCTTTTTAACGGACTATGCCACCAATTATGATGCTTAATCCCCCAAGCCTGATTAGCCGCTGATATTAAAGTAATAAAAAATTGTATGGAAATCCAAACCAACATAATAAACATGAGCGAACCGGCCTGAATGCGAATTTTGACCACGCCCGCCATAGCGCTAAAAATATAACTCTGCATTGAACCGCTGAGCGGAATATATTTTTTAATATATTCAATAATCGCGTTGGCAGCCATATTATGATCAATAAAAACCGACGCCAAGGTAACAAGAATAATCATCAATGGAAAAAAAGAAAAGAATGCCGCGTAAGCGAAAGCCGCGGCTCTTTGAGAACCGTTAATTTTTAAGAATTTGCCGATGGCGCTACTAAATATTTTCAATATTCTTATAAATATGTCTTTAACATTTGCCATTTGAAGATTATACTAAAGTCAATATGCCCAAAAAGCAATAAACGCCTTTTTAATCAAGTATGCTTTGATAAAGTTTAAGATCGTTTTCGGAAAAACAGCAGAAAATAACTTCGCAATTATAATCCTCCTTTTCCAAATATTCCCTAACAGTCTCAATAGCTATTTTGGCGGATTTTTCGGCAGGATAATGGTAAATACCGGTACTGATACATGGAAACGCGATTGATTTAAAACCTTTCTCTTTCGCCATATCAAGCGTATTTAAATAGCATTTCCGCAAAAGTTCCGCTTCATTGCGATTGCCGCCATGCCATACGGGGCCGACTGTATGAATAATATATTTTGCCGGCAAATCATATCCCTTGGTAAGTTTCGCTTCACCTGTTTTGCAGCCGTTTAAAAGGCGGCATTCAGCCAATAAATCAGGCCCGGCCTTGCGATGTATCGCCCCGTCAACGCCTCCTCCTCCAAGCAAAGTGGAATTGGCGGCATTCACAATCGCGTCAGCCTTAAGTTTTGTTATATCACCCTTTATCGCTTTCATCATAATGTCATCCAATTTTAAAAAACATTAAACAAACAAATTTATAGAAAAATATATCTGGCCGTAAATAAAGCGGCTATTTCCTAATTTTCACATTAATCCTTTTTCTTTAAAGCTTGAAAAACCGGTTTGAGTGACTATTATATGGTCTAAAACTTGTATGCCGAGTATTTTGCCGGCTTCCACAAGCCTCTTGTTTAAGCTTAAATCTTCCGGCGACGGTTCAAGAGAGCCTGACGGATGATTATGAGCGAGAATTATGCCGGCGGCAAGATTTTTCACAGCGGACTCAAAAACTTCCCTCGGATGGACTATATTGTAATTAAGCGTGCCCACCGATATTATTTCGCGTTTTATTTCCTGATTTCCGGTATCCAGATAAAAAACGATAAAATGCTCTTTTTTATTTTCCCGAATGTCTTTAAGTTCGGCCCATACATCTTCAGGGCTTAAATACACATTCAATTTTTTGCCTTTAAGAAATCTCCTGCCAAGCTCAAAACAAGCGATAATTTCGCAAGCTTTGACGGGTCCGAGACCTGGATATTTTTTCAGCTCTTCAAATTTAATGTCGCCGAAATTTTTTTCACCGGATTTTTTTAATATTTTTTTGGAAATCTCCAAAACATTCTGCCCTTTTCTGCCGGTTCTCAAAAGAATGGATAATAATTCCGCGTTTGACAATTTCCCCGCGCCATAACGCATAAGCCTTTCGCGCGGCCTTTCAATTTTATTCAATTCTTTTATTGTTTTTTTAGACATAATTCCCTCTTTTGCCCATAGCAGTCGCATTGCCATGCCGTTAACTACTCACTGCTTTCCACTCTCTGATTACTATTTATTTATATTATTTTCGCTTTTCTCATTCCGAACAGAGCTATCAGAAAAAACAACACAAGCGGCCCGAACCCGGCCCAAACCGGCGAAAGAACTTCAGACACTCCGGCTGATGAAGAAATTGTCATAAAAGCCCATAAAAGAAATCCCAACGAAATGGCAATACCGATATTGAACATATTATTTACTCTGTTAAAGAAAAGTATAACCACAATGCCTATCATGGCCATGACAAAATTTGAAAGAGTAAAAGCCAGCTTATAATAAAGAAGAGTTTTTTCAGCTATAATACTGGAACCGATAAAGCGCAGTTTATCAATTCTATTTAAAAGTTTTCTTATTGAAATTCCATCCGCTACAAGCTCCTTGAAAACCAGTTTTTCAGGATGAATTAAAAATTCCGATTTATACACATCAAAGCTTTTGGTCAAAGGCCTGTCATCATCATATTTTGTAAGCGCTCCGTTTAAAAATATCCACCTCGCGCTTTCTTTGTCCCAATACGCTCTTTTCGCCGATATTTCAACAGACATCTCTCCGTCTTTATAAATATCAACCACAGCTTTTTCCATACTCCGGGTTTTACCGTTAAAAACATTGGCTGAAATAAAAGTTCCTTCACCGGCAAAAAAAGACACATTTTTGCGCGCCATATTTCCCCAGTCTTTTTTTCCCTTTAACTCTGAATGATAAATCCTTTGGGATTTCATGTATAAAACGGGAGAAACAAATTCTATAAGCGCGAAATGAAAAACAGCCACTATCAAAGAACAAAGCAAAAGCGGCATTATCATGGTTAGCGGCCTGTACCCGCCGGCTTGCCCGGCCTTCCATTCTCCCCTTTTGATAAAGTCTCCAAGCGCGAATAAAACAGCCAAAAGCGTTGCCATGGGAATAACCTGCGCCGCGTAATATGGCAATTGGCATAAAAGATATTTCACAAATAAACTTAAGTTTGATCCCGCGCGCATGAATATGTTCAATTTATCAAAAAGCGTGCCAAAAAAAATCAAAGCGGTAAATATTCCAAGGCCGAAGAAAAAAGGCCCAAAAAAAGACGCCGCTATATATTTTGGAAAAATTTTGCTCATATTCTCCTATCAATATCAGTTTAAAGTTCAGAGTTTACCATGAGACCACGGGACAAGCCCATGGTCCCGTGGAGCATAGCCTCGGCCCCGTCTGCCTTGCCCGCCGAAGCAGTAATGGCGGGATGGACATAGTCCGCGTCACGGCACCTGGCATAGCCTTGGAATCTTTCGGAACATGGAAGCTATGCTTCATCAAGTGTCGCAAACTATGTGAACGACCAGATTCCTAAGGGTGCCTCTTGCTTCTTTAAGCAGAGCTCCGCTCTGCGGCTACTTTAAATACAGCTTCGCCCTCCAAATATAAGCTCCCGCCGCGAAACCCAAAATAGGAGGAACATATAATATCCAAGGAAAAAATATTCCGTGTTTTTTCGCGAGCGCCATGGATATTACGCTAATGCCGTAATAAATGAAAATTATCAATAAAGTTAAAGAAAAACCCATCGCCTTCCCTTTTTTTTCAAGCAAAAGCCCCAGAGGCGCGCCTATTAAAAAAAATATGACGGGAGACAAAACCATTGTGAATCTTGTGATAAAATCAACCTTGTATTTCATAAGCATGCTTTGACTTAAGGCATTGGCTTTAATCTTATCAAGAAGCTCAAAACTTTGCATTTCTTTTGGATAAAGTTTTCTGTTCAAAGTGCTTTTTGAAAAAAAAGGAATAAGCGTTTCATAGGCTTTAAAAGTTCCGTGCACCAGCGTTTCATTATTCTTAAAATCAACCTGATTAAACCTGCCGTTTCCAAATTTCATCAATAAGCCCTTTTCTTTAATAATCCTATAACTGCCTTCTTTCGCGTCAATTTTTAACAACCATAAAGAATTATTATCGGATTTTTTAAATGTTCTGGATAATTTAACATTTAAAAGCTTTTGCGCCTTATTATCAACCTCGTCCGAATATATCTCCCAATCCGATATTTTCTGAAATGTTTGGGCGCGCAGCTCCAATTTGGTGATTTTATTTACCATCGCCAGAACATAATCATTGGATTTTTTGAGAGATAGCGGTCCGAACCAATTAGTTATAAAAACAAGCAAAAAAACGACAACAAGAGAACTCGCTAAAAGAGATGTCAAAATTTCTTTAAATGAATACCCTCCCGCGCGCATGGCCATAATTTCCCCATCGCCGGATAATTGCCCCAAACTCAGCAAAGTGGCCATTAAAAACGCCAGCGGCAGCACCATGGAGAAAATATTTGGAATGAGAAAAACAAGCGTTTTAAAAAGAAAATAAAATGAAAAACCGCTTAATATGCCGCGATGAATAATCTGCATAAAGTTAACCATCATGAACAAAGCGGTAAAAAGAAAGGTTGAAAGCAGAAAAAAAGGAATGAAAACCTTTAAAATATACCTCTGAAAGATAGGAATTCGCATTTAAATTATTCTATCATATATTGGATTATTGAATGATGGGTCTGTTAAATATAAATTAATGTATAAATTGATATATATATTTTTAATATTATTGAACCTCGCAAGCGCGCGAGCGTATTCTCAAGACTATGTCGGATGCCGTAACAATGGGCTATGTCCATCAGACGGCCAAAGCGAAGATTACATAGCTCCAACGCCGGAGCCGTCTTCAAGATTCATGCTTCTTGAAAGGCCGGATTCGGCCGCCATTTTAAAAACTGAAATAAAAAAATCCACGACTCCTCAAGCCGACCCTGAAATAATTTTTGAAGAATTGCCGATTTCAAATTATTCTCCAAGCTCATGGAATAAAGTCCGTGAAAAAATTGAAACCGGACAATTTGAAAAAGCTATTGCGCCGGCGCCGATTTATGTGGCGATCTCAACAAATATTCCCGCGCTTCCCGCGCCGGAAGTGGAATTTACATCTTATGGAACCTCTTTATCGGTTACCGGAAGAAAAATAATAAGCTTCAATTATTCCGGAAAAAAATATTTAAATGAGCAAAAAACCGTTACCCGCCCGAAATCATCCGGCCTTTTTGAAATCAATCAACAGCTTCAGGTGCGCATGCAGGGCAAAGTCGGAAATAAAATAAATGTGAATGTGGACTATGACGACACAAAAGAAGACAGACAGGATATTTCCGTGGTATATAGAGGAGACCCCCAAGAAGTGGTGCAAAACATCGCTTTCGGCGATATTAACCTGTCTCTGCCCTCAACCGAATTCGTATCGTATAATAAGCAGCTCTTTGGAATAAGAGCGGATTTAAAAACCAAAAAATTCAGTTTTACTTTCATAGGCAGCCGCACGAAAGGCCAGACAAAAACAAAACAATTCACGGGCAATACGCAATTTCAAGCCACGGACATTTCCGATATAAGCTATCTGAGAAGAAAATATTATGATTTAACTTTCGGAAATCCGGCGCGCCTTCCTTTGGAGCCAAACAGCGAAGCAATTTATATAGACAAGCAACAGCAAGCCGTCGCCGACGGCATAACGATTTTTAATATGACAGCCGATGACCTTGATGTCCAGACTTCCACCTATACCGGCAAATTTGAACGATTAAATCCCGGCTTGGATTATAATATCGACTATATCAAAGGCATACTGACTTTTAACAGAGCTTTAGATTCGCAGGAAGTGATAATCATTGATTTTAAAAATTCAAGCGGATTCAAACTTTCGGAAAATCCGTCATCGGCGAATACCGGCTCGGGCGGAAGCGGAAATTTCAAACTTATAAAAACGCAAAACGATATTTACATAAACAACAATTCGGAGACTGGCTGGCAAAGAGAGTTAAAAACCTATTATTCCATAGGGCAGATGAATATTGTCCGCGACGACGGCAGAGGCAGTTTTTCATTAAAAGTTCAGGACTTAACCAGGAATAATGTGGGAAGCGGCTTATCGCCCCAACAAACTTACCCCGAAACCATTCATGTGGATTTTGAACAAGGCATATTTTATCTTGACAAACAATTCACGCTTGATAATTCCACCGAGCCCGACACGCAGATTTACGCGCCTTCGCCCGTGTCAAAACGCCTGATAAGAGTGGAATATTATCATCGTTTTAAAACATTTATGCTTGAGCCCAATATTGTCACCCATTCGGATTTCGTGACAATTGACAAAGTAAAACTCAGGCGCAATGAATCTTATTTTATAGATTATGATTCGGGATTCATAACTTTTTATCATCCCGACAAAATAAAATCGGACAGCGCCATTACCATTACTTATGAAGTCGCTCCTTTCGGAGGCGCAGGCAGTCTTTCACTTATCGGCGGAAGAGTTTCTTATGATTTAAGCTCCCATTTATCATTCGGCAGTTCTCTGCTGTATCAGGGCGGCATGAAAACAAATACCGTGCCGAACATAACCGATTTAACAAACAGCATGCTTGTTTATGAAGGGGACGCGCAGCTGAAAAATCTGAATCTGCTCGGCATCAAAGCCAATTTACAGGCGGAAGCCGCCCAATCAATAGTCAAACCCAATCTGAATGATTTCGCTCTTATAGACAATATGGAAGGCGTTAAACAGGACGACACTCCTTCTTTGGACCATAATTTCTGGCATATAGCCGCAAACCCGACGGAAAATCCCGCGTATCCCTCGGCTTTAGCGTGGGCAAGCGAAGATATTAAATCCAAAACAATAAATTCCGCGTCAACAAGCGAGGGAGACCAGCAGGTATTGACCGTTAATTATGATTTCAACATATCGCCGGAAATATCAATAGTGTATCCTTTTTCCAATACGGGCCTTGATTTTTCTCAAAAAAACACTTTTGAATTTGTAGCTTACGGAGAAAACTCAATTGGAATTCCCGGCCCTCAAATAAATTTTCATCTCGGCCAAATCAGCGAAGACGCGGACGGAAAAAGCGGACAGTCTTTTAACTGTTCAAACGGAATAGATATTCACGGCGCGCCCAAAAGCGAAGATTTAAATTGCGACGGACAACTTTCAAATGATGAAGATATAGGCTGGCTTTACAAGCCGCACGATGACCATTGGAAGCGCTATGGCGAAGATAACGGCCGCCTGGATTCCGCGGACTTAAACAGGAACGGCCGCCTGGATCCCCAAGATTATACCGGCGGAGACTTCGGTTATGTCAACAGTTCGCTTTTTATAGACAATGATGACAGTCTAAATACAAAAAACAATATAGATTTTAGCGGCTGGCATACTCTTTACACATCTCTCCATATAACATCAAGCGACACATACAAATGGAATGCCATAAAACAAATCCGAATATCATTAAAACAAACGCCCGGCGGAACTTCCACCGGCACAATTAAAATAGCCAGAATATCAGTCGTGGGCAATACCTGGAACATAAGCCAAAGCACGCATAGCGGAACTATGGAAGTTTTGGCCGTAAACAATGTTGATAATCCGGGCTATACGCCCATATATGACGCGGGAGGAGACGCCACCGCTGTTTACAACGACCTTTACGGCTCGGCGGCCAAGCAGCAAAAAGAAACAAATTCCGAAAATCTGATAGAACAGTCTCTTTCATTCAATTATTCAAATATATCCTCCTCATCAACCGTTTATGTTTACCGAAAATACGCCAGAGCGATTAATATCGCCCAACACGAGGAATTTAAGTTTCTTTTATACAGCAGCGCGACCTCCAACACGAATTTTTATCTTAAACTCGGAGATGATAATAATTATCAAAAGGTTTCCGTATCTTTAAACTCTTTCACTGGCTGGCGGCTTATTACGCTTAAGCAGGAAGATATAAACGGCGACAATATACCCGATGTTTGGAGCGAAAACGAATCAAATTATGATATAAGCGTATCATCCAAAGGGCTCTTAAGCCTCCAACAGGTGCCAATGATATCCGTGGGTATTGAAACGGCGGATTCAAATACTTACAGCGGAACGGTTTATATTAATGAAATACACTTGGCTGTACCTTTGAAAAAAACGGGAACCGCGAAAAAAATTGAAGGAAATTTTGATATTCCCGGATGGATGAGTTTCGGCGGAAAACACAGGCTTGTGGATAAAAATTTCCAGACTCCGGTTTCAGCCATTTCAAATCAGGATAATGAACTTAATACGGGCTATTTAAACTTTACCAAACTTCGTTTTTTCCCGATAAATGTAAATGTTTCAAATCAAATAACAGATACCCCCAATACACTTATAACGGGAAATAACAACCTTGTTAATTCACTTCAGCAGGGAAAGGTGAAAAAACAGAACACATCGGCGAGCGGCAATTTCAACTTTGGCAAACTTCCGCAAATAGGCCTCAATTATTCGCGAAATAAAACGGAATATGATCTGGCTAAAAGGCATGATGAAAACAACGCCTATTCCGGCAGTTTAAACTATAGCGCGCCTTTCAACTTTTTTATAATTCCAAGAACCGTTGTTTTAAACTACGGCATCAATGAAACCCAAGTAAATTACAACGCGGCTAAATTAAGTGATTTGTCAAATCTTTATAATACTGATGAAGTGAGCCGAAATTACGGCGCGAAACTTACATTTATTCCGTGGAAAGGATCTTCATTTAATCCCTCTTACGATTTAAAAAAAGTAAAAGAAGACCGTTTCAATTTATCAAATACCGCGAATTCTTTAAAATATCCCAAATCTCTTCAGCAAACAGCAGGGTTTAATTCAAATTTTAGATTTTTTGATTGGCTGAATCCCAGCCTTAATTATTCCATTAACACGATGGAAAACAATAATCTGTCCGTAACCACGGTAACCGTTCTTCAATCATCCACCACATTTGATACCGGTGAAATTAAAACAATAAGAAGAACCTCTCAAGGAGCTCTAAGCCTATCGCTCAATATGAATAAATTAATGCCGCGAAACAGGCTTTTGAGGTCCATGGTAATTTCCTCCAATTATCAATTGCAAGACGGAGATTCATGGGACTATGTGGAAAAAAGCTACAACTCCAAAAAGGATCTCTGGATAAGGCGCGACCTGAAACCTGAAAATTCAGTAGCTCAGCAAAACTCTCTGACCGTAAGAGACACTTATAATTCAACACAGAGATGGCAGCCGTTTGAAGGTTATAACTTAAAAGGGCGATACGCGCCTTTTTCAACCATATCTTTGACCAATAATTTTACAAATACCGTGCAGCGCTCCGAAATAACCCAAACCAAAAGCAAAACCATAAGCAGAACTTTTCCGGACATATTGTTTTCCATGAGCAAGCTTGAAATACTGACAAAAACGGAAAAATGGGCAAAAAACGCGACATTAAATTTTAAATTTTCAAAAAACACGAAAGAAAACATAGCGGTGGATATTGAACAAAGCTCCAGTTACGGAACGGATTTAAGATTTAAATTTTTCGACTTTTTAGACGCGGCCATAAGCTATAATTTGCGGCTTTCCGAAAAAAAAGATCTGCGCATAAACCAAAAAGTAAGCAATACCAGACATAATGACGCCACCATTCAGGGAACATTTGATATAAACAAATTCAGATTTACGCCTAAAGTGGATTATACTTCGGATTTTACCGAAAGCGGATTGGGAGTCGCCACTCAAGACAGCATGTCCTTAACGCCAAGCTTGCTTATGCGTTCGGACTTTAAAATTCCCAAAGGGCTCAGATTGCCTTTTATGAAAAATATTGTGGCTTTTACCAATAGAATAGTTTGGACCACCACATTAAGCTATGCCATCAAAAAATCCCCCATCACCATAGCCGAAAATTCAAGATTATTTTCTTTAAATACAAACAGCGATTATGAAGCCACAAAAAATCTTAGAATCGCGTTAAACGCCTCTGTTCAAAGACTATGGCATAAACACCTTAAACAAGAGGAATATTTTTCATATCAAATCGGAAGCTCAGTCACATTTCAATTCTAATTAAGAAACAAAAATCTCCGCCATTACTTCTTCGGCGGACCCGCCAAAGCCGCAGTGGAGGGCTTTAGTGGCGGGAGAAGCAAGAAATAGAATAAATACGAAACAGCATTGCAAACAAGCGCGATGAATATAAAAAAAATTACAAACAAAGTGTTTCATTCAAATTTTTTGAAATTCTTCATAAACATTCTTTTTCCCAGAATATGCCTGCATTGCAAAAATGATATTCATCATTTAAATGAAAATATTTTATGCCTGGCTTGCCTCCGGCAGCTAAAACAAATAAGCGGCTTTTTCTGCGCCAAATGCGGCAAACCCATAGATTCAGAGATGCATTGTTATCCCTGCAAAAAGCTGAAAATAAAGCCGAAATGCTCTTTTATAAGATCGGCCTTTATTTTCAATGAACCCATGCGTTCCGCTATTCATGAATATAAATATAATTGCAAGCCTTATCTCTCAAAAACACTCGGCTTATGGATGAGAGAAACATTAAAAACAAATTCCGAATTTAAAGATTTCAGTTTTTTATTGCCTGTGCCGCTCGCGCGAAAAAAATTGGCTCAAAGAGGTTTTAATCAAAGCGACTTATTGGCCGATATCATAGCCGAAAAAAAAGATTTTGAAGTTATAAAAGACGCCGTTATCCGCGTCAAAAACACCAAACCTCAAGCAACCTTAAATAAAGAGGCCAGAAAAACCAATATTTCCGGAGCGTTCAGCGCTTTGAAACCAAAACTCATAAAAGGAAAAAATATAATATTGATTGATGATGTCGCCACAACGGGAAACACGCTTGAGGAACTCGCGAAAACGCTAAAAAAAGCCGGGGCGCGCAAAGTGGCGGCGTTTACCCTCGCCAGAGAAGTCTAAGTATTCCTTATTTAGGCTGGGGTAATTCAAATTTATCCTCAATAGGGTGGGGCACTTACTACAAAAAAATAATTATAGATAAAGGAATGGTAGTTGTGTTTGCTAAGCATGGCCGTTCGGAGCCCGACTTGGGCATTCGGGCGGGGGAGATACGGAAAGACGACCTCTAGGAGACCTTGGTCATGCGTGTAAATACAACTAACATGACCCAATAAGTAAACTATGCAAAAAAAACCAACAACTTTTATTGTTTTTAATAATAAATCTCTGTTACACTGCCACACTGTATCGCTGCCGCGCTGTTGTACTGCTTCAGAACTCCATATCCAGAATATAGGCCGAATACGGCGGCATATTTTCCATTTTAAGACCGTCCTGTATATCACTTGAATTAAATGAAATGAATCTGCCGGACAATTCTTCAAACAATGCCGTATTATCCTCGGAAGATTTAATCTTGGTTCTTACTATTCCCGATGAAGTCTCCTGGGAATAATTAACAATTACAATTTTAACCGTTCTCATCTGCGACCACGACCAGCTTAAAATATTAATATTGCTTTTATTTTCCGGATGGGAACGATTAACTTCAAGCAAATTCCATTCTCCGCCGTGAAAGGCGGGATGATCAACTATTTTAAGAAGTTTCTCGTAAAATTTTCTCGCGCCCAAATCCACCGGACAATCATAATCAAGGACTTGCACGGGCACTTTAACAATCTCTCCGTCCAATTGCGCGTCCTGATAAAACCTAAGCCCTTTAATCGTTGACATTATAACGGCCGCCGCGAAAGCCTTTTCCCTGCCGAACGATTTAATTGAAGACACTTCATCATGATTGTCTATAAATCTGACCGAACGCTTTTGATATAATTTTTCGGCTCTCAAATGCCCTCGGATATTATCACAGTCGCTGTTTCTTAAACGATCATAAATTATTTTATCATAGGTATAATCAAAACCCATATTCTGGAAACGCCATTCAAGCCCCCAATAAACTTCCGCGATAAAAATAAATTTGGGATATTTCCGCTTAACTTTTTTTATGGCTTGGGCCCAAAATTCATTGCCGGGTTTTTGAAGCCCCTCTTTATTTAAAAGCCAGCCCCATGTCCCTTCATAAATATCATTCAATGTCAGCATCACCATATCGCAGCGAACGCCGTCGGACATATCGGCTATATCCATTAAAAATTGAAGCATCTTCTCTCTCGCGCGAGCATTAAAAAAATTAAGCTGAGCCGTATCGGTCCATGGCGGGAAATTGGGGTCTCTGCCGTAAGCGATATTTTTTTTTTCGCCGTTTGTCTCAAAAACAAAAAATTGATCGGGGCGCGCAGCGTAATCTTCGGCGCTCGCGCTTACAAAACATTCGGGACATTCTTTAATAAAAGGATTATCTTTTGCCATATGATTTGAAACAAAATCAAGAAACAAACCAATGCCTAAAGAATTTAATCTTTCTTTAAGCGCCTTAATTTCCCATTCAAAACCCAAATCTTCATTGAGCTTATATTCAAAAATGGAATAAGGAGACGCTCCTATTTTATCCGGACTAAATTCAGGAATAATTTCTTTCGCGATTTTTATAAGTTCCGGCTCTTTCTTGGCTATTTCAGCCGATTGGGGACTTGGCCCCCATACGCCCATAAGCCAAATTATGTCAAAACCCAAATGCTTAATTTTCAATAATTCTTCTTCGGGAATAGTTGAAAGAGTTATATCTTCCGAATATTTCTTCCTAAGCTGATTTATCCAAAGTCTCGCGTTAATTTCTATTAAATGAGGATTTGAACGAAGCAAAACAACCTCCAATACGGCACGTATCGCGATTAGCAAATTTTCTTTAAAACTATAATAATTACTTTTTCCCCAAATACCGCCAAATAAAACTACTTAAGGCTCACTATTTTGTACTCGCCGGGCTCAAGATTCAGATTTATTTGAAATTCCGGAAGATAAACCGCGGCGGAATTCCATGTTATATTTCCTATAACGGCTTTTTTCAAATCGGGCTTTGATTTGGATATCATCATATAGCCGGACCATTGCCCGCCATCTTTCGGCCAGAGAGGTTTAATATCATAATCGCCCATTTCATTTCTTATCTTATTTGAAATTGAAAATACATTCAGGTAAGTTTCCTTAACCCAAGCTTCGCCCTCGCTCCAATCAATTTCAGTGGGCACGCTAAAAGGCAATGGCTTATGTTCCGTGGCAATCGCGGCATTATATCCTATCTCAGCGCCCGAATAAACCATTATAGAACTTGGCATCAGCATAGTCATCATAAGAGCGGCCGGAAGCCTCTTGCCGTACACCGTCTCGGGAGCGGGCTCATCATGATTGCCCACGAAAACAACCGATCCCGCGCCGCCGTTTTGCCACGCGAGAAACGCCACTCTGTTTATGGAACTCCCAATCTCATAGCTGTTTCCGCTCGCGCTCGTTTCATACCAGCCTGTTTGGCCCTCGGGCCGGCCCATTTCATATTTGCTGTAAATAGCGTCAAAACCGCAAGCCGACAAATCTTCCTGAAAAGAATAGGCTTCCGCCACAAAAGCGACCGAAGCTTTTGCCGACTTAACTTCTCTTATCATCGGCCTGTAAAATTCTTCATGCGGCATGCTTTTTTGCCATGTTCGCGAAAAAACATTATTCAAATCAAGATGCGCCATATCAACCCTGAACCCGTCAATATCAAATTTGGACACCCAACCCTTGAGTATTTGAGTCATTCGGCCTCTGAGTTTTTCATTGCCGTAATTTACCTGAGCGGTGTCAATCCAAGTGGACACGCCTCCGCCATACTCAAAACCTCCGTTATTCACGCAATATTTTTGCCCTTTACAATAATGCTCAAAATACCCGTCTCTCGGACAAGCTCCGTCATAACGAAAATTAATAAAATAATCCGGGTCTTCATGCAAAAGCTTTGAATCAAGCGATGTATGATTAACAACAAAATCAATTATAACTTTCAAACCCGCCATATGCGCTTTTTTAACAAAATTTTTAAAATCTTCTTCCGTGCCCAAATCAGGATTAACGGTGGAATGATCGCTTATGGAATAAGGCGAACCGCCGCCCGTTCCGGTCTGTCCTCTTTTCCCTATCGGCAATATGCCCATGGGCCACACAACATCAAAACCCATCCTTTTAATCACATCAAAATCGGATATGGCGAAATCCTTAAAAAACAGCGTTTTATCGGAATTTGAAGGAGACTTAAACCCATCGGCGTTTCGTCTGCCGGCGGTATTATAAGCGCGCGGAAACAATTCATAAATCCTCGCTTTTTTAATCCACCCCGCGCTGTCATATTTCTCCATATTTTCCTGAAGCCCTTTAATATAACGCTCCAAAATAAGATTCAATTTGTCATTTTTCTCATATACATTAAGGTCGGACTTTTTAAGCTCGGCCAAGTCCTCCCTGAATTCTTTTGTCCATGCAACGGGAGAAAGCAAATGCTCCAAATATGTAAAATAACCGTCAACCTGATGAATAAACTTATCTGGGCCGTATTTGTTTTCAAGCTCCCTTTTTGTCCAAAAAAACCCTTCGAGACCGACACTTTGAGCTTGCGCGTTCCACCCCTCTTCACTGTGTTTAAATTGAAAATGCCTTATAGCGGGAGTGCTGCCATTCCAACGGCCCGCCGACATTACTTGGCGAAGCTCTGAAATATAATTTTGCTGGGAATATTTTAAATCCGACTTGAAGCCGGACAAATCTTCAAAAACCGCCGCGCCGCCGTCAAAAACCACGGAGGCTTCACTTCGCCGGGACTCCAAATCATTAATGGCAAACGCGTTATTTGAAAATCCGCAAAAAAGACAAAAAAACAGAATATTTTGAAAAAATTTATATCGCATAAACTCTATCCTATTTATATATATTAGTAGCAATACACTAATTGGCAAGCAACCTATGACCCAATATAAACTGAGATCAAGACCTAATAATACGAATAACAAAAAGAGGTAAGAAATCAAATTTGCAAGGAATATCCTTACAAATCTTGCCTCTCTCTGCTCTTCTAAGCCTTAATCTCGGTCTTGACCTGCAGTTTCTTGGGAACAAGCCATATTTTGGCAAGCTCATGAGAAACAAAAGCGAATATGATAATTAAAACAACGCCGCTATAAATAATTTTCTTGGCCCAAAAAGAATAATCAAGCAAACTGGAAGAATTTATCTTTTCGTAAACCCACCATTTTGTTCCCGGCACGCTTGAAACCGCCACCAAATTTATTTTGTCCTTCATCTTAATTTGTGAACTTGAATTTCGAATTCCTCGTCTTAAAGAAGAATTTATAATTTTGATTATTTCATCGGAAATCCTAATACCGGGTTTTATTATCGCCCTGCCGGTGGAATCGCTTATGATTCGTCCTCCGGCGTCAGCAATCCCAAGCTCACTGCGAGATTTTTTTCCAAACGATCTTATGATATTATTTAAAGGCGCCAGATTTATTCTTCCAAACGCGATTAGTCCGGTTTTTTTTGGTTTACCGGCAAATATAGGCTCAGCCATAACCAAAAAGCATGGCTCATCTTTTGAGTATTCCACCGCCCCAACCGACATTTCGGATAAAACGGCTTTTTTTAAAAGCCCGTTTTTTGAACAATCATAATCGCCAATATCTCCGATAGAGAATATTTTTTTGCAAGTCGGAGTAAAAACAGCGAACCCCCTGTAAACACCCTTATGCTTTTCCATTCCCTCTTTAAGAAGCTTTTTTCTTCCCGAGTTGGAAAGATTTACAAACTTTTCGGTGTTCGCGATTCTAAAAATTTCATAATTTGAATTTAATACGCCGGAAACCACTTTTGAAACAGCTCTTGTCCTAAGACTCATGCGCTCTAAAGCATTCCTCTCAACCATTTTTTTAGCGCCATTAAGAAAATGATTGCTCATTATGAGAAAAGGAATTAAAAAAAGGACGGTTATAACCGCTATAAATTTGCATTTATTCAAATTTATCTTCACAACTTTCCCCTTTAGCCGAATCGGCAAATAAAAGCCTTACAATCGGACCATTACAATAATAATACAAAATATTTGCGCCATAAAGCACTGTCGCGAGCTTGCGGCAAATCAATTAATTTGTTTTTTTGCCGCAAGCTTTTCAAATTTTTGCTTGGCATACATCGCGGCGGTATTCACGCCAAACCCCGCGTAAATTCCCAACAACCAAAGCGCATTAATATAAAATCTGAGCTCTATGCCGCTTCCCTTGGAAATCTGGTCAATACCGGCTATGAAAACCACCGGCAATATCATTATGGGAAGCAGGCTCGCCAAAAAATATTCTTTTCTTAACAATATCACGATAAAGCCAAAAATAAATAAGAAAAAAGCGACTTTATAATACAAAAGTCTCGGCAAGTAATGAAAACCGCTTTTAAAATACCCTTTACACAAAGACAATGCCGCGCCGCAAGCGCCGCCTCTAAATAAAAAACCGCTTATGCTCATGGGACCGTCTTTATACCGCTGAGCGGATTGCGGTCCGTTTTTTTCGGTATTGACCCAAAATCTGGCCGCCAGATTATGGGAATGGATGGGACTTTTATATTTGTAAGCCTGATGCAAAGGATAGGGCAAAACCGCGATAAACGCGAAAGCAAATACCAGTAGAGAAAATCTTAGTTTGGTTTTTGAAAAATTTATCAAAACAAAAGACGCTAAAATTAAAAAAATAATCAATATATTTTCAAGCCTTGTCAGCATGCTTAAAGCGGCGAACAAGGCCGTATAAATTAAATTTCCGCGAATATATTCTTTTTTGGTGAGAAAATATACAAAAAGCATCAGAAAAAATCCGCTTGTAAGATTATTTACGCCCTGAACGCCATAATAGCCCACAAACGGATTGATCGCGAAAACAAATCCCGCGACCATAGCGACTGTGAAACCATATCTTTTAAAAACAAGCCTAACCAATAAAACTCCAAAAAAAACAACTATTGCCGTGGTGGCGACTCTTACGCTTAAAACATCATTTAAGCCAAAAAGCATGAAAAATTTTACAATGTATATCTGAACGGGCTCCCTTATGCCGGTATCATAAAAAAATTTTGAAGCCTTGGCTATTTCAGGATATGAAGCGGGATCTGAAAGCGGGATTTTGGAAAATACCTGCCATGAAACAATTAAATTCTGAATTAAAGCGATAAAAACCAAAAAAGGGATAAAACTGTTTCTTATCTTTTCCGCTGAAAATTTAATATTCTTTATATTCATTTGACTCCCCAATTGAATTGGCTTTTAAATTATATTAAATATCGCATCAGAAATACCTCTGCTTTTACGCTCTCTCTATATTTGTATAATTATAATATGGCCGGCAACAAGTCTCTCACGCTTAAAATTTTAGACAAGATAAATTCAAACTCCAAAAAATATTCGCTTTTAAAAAAAGGCGACAATATATTACTCGCGATATCGGGCGGACCGGATTCCATAATGATGCTGGATTTTTTCGCCAAGCATTCAAAAAAAAGAAATATCAATCTTTGTATCTGCCATATAAATCATATGCTTCGCGGTAAAAACGCGGATATGGACGAAACTTTTGTAAAAAAACTCGGACTACAATACGATATTGAAACCATAAGTAAAAAAATTGATGTTCCCCTTTTGGCCAAAAAGAAAAAAACAAGCCTTGAACACGCGGCAAGGCTCGCGCGATATGATTTTTTAATTCAAACGGCGAAAAAAAAGAATTGCTCCATCATAGCGACCGCTCATCATTCGGACGATAATATAGAAACGGTTCTACTCAATTTAATAAGAGGAACCAATCCAAAAGGTTTGCTTGGTATACCCATAAAAAGAATTCTATGGAAAAAAGCCTCTAAAAAGATTTATGCCATAAGGCCGCTTATGGCGATTACTCGCGGGGAGATATTGGCCTATATAAAAAACCATAAACTTTCTTCAAGAAAAGATAAAACCAATGAAGATGAGAAATATACCAGAAATTGGATAAGAAAAACTCTTCTTCCACTCATAGAAAAAAAACAGCCTCAATTCAGGCGGCATATCATTGAAATGTCCGTAAAATTGAATAAAGAACTGAAAACAAATAGAGGATAGGGCAGAGGGGTAAGAGATTAGTTAACGCTTTAAAATTTGGCAGTCTGATAGAAAACCGGTACAACCCGACGGGTTGTATTGGTTTTTTAAAATATCCGAGTAAACCTTCGAAATCCCAGTCATCCAAAACCGACATGGTTTACGATTTTTTTTACTTGTGACTGGTGACATGTGACTTGAGACCAGTACAATCCTAAGGGTTGTACTTGTTATTCTTTGATTTGAGAAATATCGCCGAAAGATTCAAAATCATCCATTATTTTGGGCGCGGCGGCAAGCTCTTTTATCGCGGTTTCAAGAACGGCAAGGCCGAAAGGTTTTTTCATAAATTTCACATTTTTCTTTGAAAACGCGATATCTTCGCCTTCTTTTATTTCAATGCCGCTCCAAATTATAACGGGAACATCCGCGTATTCAACCATGCCGCGTAATTTTTTAAAAGTTTCTTTTCCGTCCATATTCGGCATATTGATATCGGTTATTATAAGATCGGCTTTAATTTCTTTAACTTTTTTTAAAAGCTCTTCTCCGTTTGAAACACAAGACACCTTATGTCCGAGAAATTTCAAATGAGGAACAATCATTGAAAGCAAATTTTCATCATCATCGGCGATTATTATATTCATAACATATGATTTTAAACGCGAGCTTCTTCCAATAATCCTTGTGGATAGCCTATATCTATCACTTTAAGCTTTCCTATATTTTTTTGAGCGTGAGCCGCCATAAGTCCGGTTTTGGGAAAACCCAAAGTAAAAGTGTGTTTTGCCATAATAAAAACGCCGCTATGATGGCCCGTATCGGGACTTAGGCCCGAGGGAATATCCGCCGCCACAATAAGCTTTT
>DAOWGR010000019.1 GCA_030637365.1 Elusimicrobiota bacterium | reverse complement strand
ATGGGTATGGAGCTTAAATCCTCATCCTCGGTTATTTCGGTGGTAAGAGAAAACCCGTCAGTGCCCGGAAGCATAACATCCAAAACAAGCAAATCCGACTTAAAATCACGGAGCGTGTCCATAACATCTCTTCCGTTTTCACAGATTTTGGTTTGATGCCCCGCGCTTTCCAATGTATATTGCACAAGAGACGATATTTCCGGATCATCGTCAACGATAAGTATTTTTTTTCCCATAGACATTAATTTATCACATATTTAAGGCAAGAAGCAAGAGATTCCCGCCCAGAGGCGGGAGTTACAAGTAGGAGGGGGTAGAGGATGTATTAAGGATGTTCCTTATACATTTGATTTCTGCTCTCTGTCGTACTGCCATACTGCGGAACTGCCGAGCTGTTTTCTAATACAATAAATATTTTTCGCGATTTTTTTTGTAATCGGAATTGTTTTTTTCAAAATCGGCTATTATTTTTTCGGGTTTTGTCTTATTGTTAAACAGTTTGAGGAATTTATCATAGCCTATCATTCTTCGTATTCCCTTTTCGCGCATTTCAAAATCTTCTAAATTATATTTCCTCAGATAATAAGCGGAATAAACAAACATGTCCAAAGGTCTAGCTTTTTTTCTGTCGGTTATTTGTACGGATATTCCTTTGCATAATGAGCCTGTGTACATATTATATTCGGGAGTTTTTTCTTCATATTTAAAAGTCAGTCCCGGCAAACCGGCTTTGGAAAGCTGTTCGACGATTATTTCAGCTTTCATCCATGGAGCTCCAAACCATAAAAAAGGATTTTTTGTGCCTCTTCCGACCGACACATTGGTGGCTTCAAAACAGCCCACGCCCGGATACAATATTTCAGCGTTTAATTCGCGCAGATTTGGGGATGGATTCAGCCAGCTAAGTTTTGTTTCGTCAAACCACGAGTTTCTTTTCCATCCTTCCATTTTAACCACGCTTAATTTTAAATCCAGGTTTTTATCGTCTTTATGCAATAAGGCCATTTCGCCGGCCGTTAAACCGTGTCTTACGGGAACGGGAAAATAAGCGGTAAACGCTTTGATATTTTCCTGCAGAATCGGTCCTTCCACAATGTGTCCGCCTATGGGGTTCGGTCTGTCCAATACCACAAATTCAATGCCGAGTTTCGCCGCTTCTTCCATGGCATAGCCCATAGTGGTTAAATAGGTGTAAAATCTTGCGCCCACATCCTGTATGTCAAAAACCAATATATCAATTGCTTTAAGCATCTCGGCGGTGGGTCTTTTGGTTTTGCCGTATAAGCTGAATATGTGCAGGCCGGTTGCGGGGTCTGTTGAATTTTTGATTAAAAGACCGCCTTCTTCTTTGCCTCTCAAGCCGTGTTCCGGCGATAATATGGCCGCGAGATTTACCTTTGGACTTTTATGCAGAATATCAATAGCATGTGCGCCTTTTGAGTTTATCGCGGAATGATTTGTTATTATCGCGGCTTTTTTTCCTTCAAGGATATTGAAATTTTGTTTTTCAAGAATATCCAAACCGGTTAAAACTTTAGAGTTTGCGGCCGATGATGATTTTTTATTTCCTTGTTCTTCTTTTAGAACGAATAAATGAAGCGTTCCTTTTCCCCATAATTTATTGGCGAAGACATGGGCTTTATATCCGGTTCCCGCGAAAAAATCCACTCTGCCCGGTCCTTTTATGGCGCCTCCCGTGTCTTGGCAAAAGACAAATCTTGAATCCGGTTCCAGGCCTATAAATTTATTTTTGGCGTCAACCTTTGGTATCTTAAAAGAAATATAAGCCAAAGCGCCTAAAGGCAGTATGGAAGCGTCAGTGGCGATTGAGCGCATGCCCACAAGCGGATAGCCGAAAGTTCCCTGCGGCCCTTCCAGCGGGTCGCCGATTTCTTCAAGCTTAAAAAAGGTGTATCGTTTATTGACGGAAAGGATTTCAGTTTCAATTTCAGGATGGTCAAGAACATATTGCTTGGCTTTTTGATAGGTTAAGTCTTTCCTTTTTAAAACTCCTGTTTTTAGAAGATGGGTTATCCAGCCTTTAAAAGGCAGGCTGTTTGTTGCGGCGAATTTCGCTTTGATTTTTTTGCCGTCGGGCAAGGCGAGTTTTCCCGAGCCCTGTATATGCAAATCCATAATGTCTATTCTATTGGCAAACCACGCTATTTCCAGATTTTTGCCTTCAAACAGATTTTGGAAATCTATTTCATGGCGCGTATAATAAGGAATAAGCTTGCCGTTTTCAATTTTGCCCGAAATTTTTTCGCCTTTGAATTTCGGATTAAAATTTTCAAGGTCGGCGTAAATGAGGTCCGGAGGTTTGGCGTAAATGGGATATTTATATTTTTTTGTTTTACTTAAACCGGCGTTTATTACGGGTTCATAGTATGAGCTGAAAGTTACGGTTCCTTTATTGTCCGAACCCGCTATTTGATAAACATCAAAGTTTTCCTTTATTTTCAGATTAAATTCATTGTCGTTTTTTGAACTTTTCAGCGTTTCCAGAAATTTATCGGCGGATGCTATTAAAAGTTTCGCGTTCACTTTTCTTGCTCCGAACATATAGAATCTTTCATTATCCTTAACGCTTTCAAGGTATAAAGCGTTTTTTTCGGCCGCTTTCAAGAAATCTTTTTTGTCGGCCTTGTCAGCGAAAAAAGGAATTTTTTCGCCTGTAAGAAGTTTGAACGGCGTCTCTATTTTTACGCTTATTGGTTTTTTAATCACCGGTTTGGGTTTTGGCCGCGTTACCGCGCATCCGGACAGAAAGATGAATATTAAAAGAAGTATATATTGTTTTTTCATGATTTTCCCATTTTGAGTGGGGAATCTGTCAGTTGTATTTACACACAAGACCGAGGTTTCCCAGTACTGTCGCCTCTCCGTATCTCAGCCTCCAGTATGCGCAAGTCGGCTTCCGAACGGCCTTGCTTAGCAAATACAACTGCCATCTTTCCGTCTTTGCTTTTTTAAAAGGATATATCCACACCCTTTCATATGACGGATTGTACTACCCACCCTGTCTTAGTTTTTTGCGTACTGTTGCTTTGTTACTTTATCTATAGTTTGGGTATATATATTATCATTATATTTTAGATTCTGTTTCCAATTCCAAATTGATTTCTTGTTTCCTTCATGTTGTGCGTTGCCGTTTCCGGCCTTTATCCTATTGCCTTCGGCCTCTTTTTGTTATGTAACCTTTATCCCATTGACACAGGCTCTATGCAGTGATAAACTATCAGTATGACTAAAATAACGCTGATTTTTTCATTTTTTCTTATATTTCCTTCAATGCTTTTCGCGGGGGGCTCTAAAATTTTAGCTCTTACCGGAAAGGTTGAGGTGCGTTTAACGAATGATGATGAAGACTGGATTCCGGCTGAAAGGAATATGAAAGTGAAAGAGGGGGGGACCATTAGAACCGGTTCCAATGGCGCCGCCGTTATCCGCATGCCGAATAAAACCAGACTTTGGCTTAGAGCCAATTCCAATCTTGAAATTGAAGAGAATAAGAGTTTCGCGACCAGATTGTCTCTTTTGTTCGGCAGTATAAAAATCAGGGTTCCTCATTTGTTAAAAAGAGAAAAATTCAGAGTGAAAACTCCAACCGCAGTTTGCGCCATAAGAGGCACGGAATTTACTCTTTCAACTTCGGAAGAGGGAAAAATGAGAATTGCCGTTCTTTATGGCGAGGTTAAACTTGAATATTTGGTTCCGCCCAATAAAGGCAAAGGCGTTGTGTATATTCCGCAGGGCCATGTTTTGTCCGTTCCTGAAAAAGGGAAACAGGGCTCCAGCGCTCTTTTGACAAAAGCGCAAGAGACCAAAGCTCTTGAGAACTGGGACCCCGGCTTAAGCAAGAAGGAAAAACGGAAAATGCTTCAGCAAAAGAAAAATGACAGACGCCGGATGAAGGAATTTGCCAGAGTTGCCAATGATACGAACAGAAAAATCAGTAATTTTACCAATACCGTTAAAGAGTCGGATATTGAAGCGGGAAGAACGCTAAAAGATGTTCACGGCAATTTGGTGAGAGTGGATCAAAGATTGATGAGGCCGGACGGTAAAACTTTGCAGTTTTTTAATTTGGTCAAAAGACCCGTTTATGTTCATAAAGACCATACGGGACTTGGCGGTTTTAAATATAACGGAGCCTCTTCAATTTCAAACAGACTGGATTTATTGCAGATGAATATGGTTTTCAATAGAAATTTGCCAGACAGGATGGAAGATTGGGCCGGTTTCTTTGACGGAGATTCCGTTTTTGCCGAAAAAGCGGCTTTTATAAGCGCCAATAGAACGGACTCAAACAATATCTTTTTCATGGCGGAATACTATTTGAGGGATGATGCGCGCGATGAGCTTGTAAATAACGCACTGGTGATTATGCCGAATATGACGCTTGCCAATTCACATAAAGATGCCGCGGACAGAGATGTTCTTATAACGGGCATTGCCAGTAAAGATGATTTCGCTTTAATCGCCAATGTGACGGGAGCAAATTCAGGGTTTAATGTAGAGGCTGTTTTAACTGCCGGCATACCTGACGGCACTCTTAAGAAAGTGGTTGGCGGCGCGGCATTAGCGGGTGATGTTAAGTGGGCTATTAAAATGCCGGATGGCGTATCTTGGGAACCGAATTCTTCCGATGATGCGAGTCTCTATCATTTTGAGGCGGATAAATATCAGGTTGGAGGAGTTAAATTTGATGGAACTGTAAATACTGCTAATGACAATTTTTGGTATGCCAGAGAAAATTATGTGATAAATAATGGCGGAGCCATAGCGAGAACAAAGGATTTTACCGATTCAGGCAAAGACCCGTTTTCTATTCTCAAAGAGCATGCCTTTGAAACTGTGATGTACATAAAGGCTGATAATAATGGTTTGGATAAAGACAATGACTATTTTAATGCCAGTCATAATACTCAAAACAGAAACATAGATATTGTGAT
>DAOWGR010000111.1 GCA_030637365.1 Elusimicrobiota bacterium | reverse complement strand
CTCATAGTGTCCAGGGGACTGAAATATCTTTTATGGATAAAAGCAATAATCTTTATTGGAACGGAGCGTCTTTCATCGCGGGAACAAGAATTTGGTATGTCGCGAGCGGAACCAATCCGTTTAATTTGGCTGTAAATCTTAATTTGACTGACGGCGTTGAATATGAAATAGTGGCGCGTTCATCCGATTCGGCGGGAGATTATTCAAATTCTTTTTCCACGGTCGCGTTTACTTATGATATAAGTCCGCCGACAGCGGGAATAAGCGATCCGGTGAATCATTCAAGCGTTGATTTTTTAGCTTCCATATCCGGCACCGCGTCCGACGCGTCGGCGAATGTTTCTTCGGTTGACATTATTTTGCAGCAGGTTTCAGACGGTCTTTGGTGGAACGGAGGAAATTGGCAGGCGACTCCTATGTCTTTAGCCGCCGGAACCACTTCTTTATGGACTTATTACATAAGTGAAATACTCTCCGCTTCTCTTGAAAACGGCGGAACATATTATGCGAGCGTGAAAGCGGGCGATAGCGCGGTTCCTTCCAATGAAGGAGAGTTTTATACGCAGTGGTCTACCTTTACTTATTATGACACAAGCAATCCGGGCGCTGTAAGTGACTTATTCGGAAGTATCGGAAACTTGCCCGGCTCCATTGATTTAAGCTGGAGCGCTCCCGGCGATAATGGCTTATCCGGGTTTTTGTTAAGCGGAAATTTTGCCATAGAATATTCAACTTATTCGGGAGCGGCATTTTCAACGGCATCCGCCTCAACATTATTCATAAGCACCGGCTCTTTGACCGCCGGTTCAACTTGTTCTCACCAAATTACGGATTTGAGCGCGGCATCCACTTATTATTTCGCCTTATGGACTCAGGATGACGCCGGTAATTGGTCGACTATCTCAGGCATTGCCGAAGCGGTTTCGGGCATGGCCAGCATAGGGGTTATCAGCGGCAATATTACGCAGGTTTCAAGCCAAGCCATAAACGGCGTTCTTGTGGAAGCGTATGATGACGGCGATAGTCTCGCTTCAAGCGATTATACGGGCGCAAGCGGAGATTATTCCATCACGGGATTGGAAGATGCCGCTTATACGGTAAAAGCGATATGGTCGGCAAACGATATTGAAAGCTGGGTTTCCAAAGCCGGCATTCAATCGGGTTCGGTGGGTGTTGATTTTATTTTAAATACCGAATATTTGCTTGCCAGTATTTCAGGATATATTCCCCTGGGTTTTGGAGTTTATACCGTTTCATCTTCCAAATATTCCGTTCAAGGTGTCGCTCTTGATACGGGTGAAATGTTTGTGGAGGTTTATTCCCGCGGCAGGCGCATAATTTTGGCGGATATTGACGAAAGCGGAAAATTCAATATTTCAAATCTTTTGCCCGGAACATATTCAATAAGAGCTTTTAACGGCAGAGAATTCACGGATATGCAAACCATATATCTTAAAGACGGAGAGATATTTAATTTTACGCCCAAGTGGGATATTCTTTTAAAACAAAATGTTTACGCTTATCCGAATCCCGCTCAAAACAGTATTGTTAATATACATTATGAAACGGACGCTTTCAATGAAGTTATTATAGTTATCTTTGATATAACGGGCAGAGTGCTTAAAAAGTTTAGCGGAAATGAAACTGTGTCTGACGTAACCGGGTATAAGGCGGTATGGGATTTTTCAAATGAAAATATCGCGTCGGGAGTTTATTTGTATATGGTCAAAGTCAGAGACCCGTTTACCAATGATGTGAAGAAAGTTATAAAGAAAATGGCAATAATAAGATAACCATTTTCCACCTCGGAGGTGGAAAATGGTTTATCGGACACATGTTACAAGAAACGGCAAGGATGTGGTTGGCGCGAAAGGCCATAGCGCGCGCCACCAGCGTAGCTGGAAAAAGTTTGGTTGTTTGCGACTCTAAGATTCTTGGACACTATACTACAAGATGCGTTGTGTTGGAATTTGAAGGCTATAATAAATATAATCTATAAGGTTTAATTTTATGAGGACACTAAAGCTTTTAATAATAATTTTGTTTCTCCTTTGCGGCAATCTTTACGCTCAGGATTCGGCAAGTTTGCAATTTACAGTGGCGGCTCCCGATCCCGTTATGGCCGGCGATGAGGTTAAATTTCAAACGCTTGTGGTTAATACCGGTTCGTCTTCGTGGCTTAAGGGAACATATTATTGGGTGGCCGAGGTTTATTCCATAGTGGATGGAGAAAGAAAGTTTTTGGCCCAAACGGAAAGCGTAAGTCCGGGAGAAACAGTTCCTCCGTCAAGCGCTCATGGAACTCAGCTTAGTTTCAGAATACCCGATAATTTTATCGGCAAAAGATTATTATACAGGGTGTTTTTGATAAAAGGCGGCCGGCGCATACTTGAAAGCGATTATAAAGGTTTTCAGATTATAGAAAAAGAATTCAAACCTCCCGTTTCCGAAGATTTCAGAGTGGGCGGAGACATAAGCTTTACTTATAAAAATTCCGATTCAGATGGTTGGAATAATCATCAGGGAATAACATCGGCGAATATGGTGGGAAAAATTAAAAATTCGTCTTTTTTATTCAATACTTATATTATTCACACTAAAAGCAGGCCGATAAACCCCAATATAGTTTTGCTTAATCTTTACGCTCCTTGGGGAAATTTAAGTATTGGCGATATCTCGCCAGTTCTTACTCCTTTAAGTCTTGACGGACAGGGGATGAGAGGCGTTTCTTTGGAAAAGCGCGAGGACAGGTCATCGTCAATCATGCTTATAGGCAGAATAGTGTCTCCCGAAGAGCCGAGCAGCATTTCGGCGGGACGGTTCGCGAGATACGCGGTGGCGGGCAAATATTCCTATTATCTTTCTTCCACATTAAAAATTTCGGGGGACGCGGTTTATAGCAAGGATGATGAATTTTCCATAAATATTGATACAGATACTTCAACCATGCTTCCTCAGAAAAATATCGTTTATGGAACCAGTCTGGAATGGAAACCGAGCTCAAAACTTACTTTTCTCAGTGATTATCAAATTAGTTCTTTCAAGGCGGATTTAAATTCAGCCGTTGCGCCCCGGCAAGGAAGCGCTTGGAAAGAAGAAATGAGATATAGGGGAAAATTATTTACGGCCAGAGCCGCGGTAAGCAATATTGACACTAAATATATTTCTTTTGCCAGTCCTTCCGTGATTCCGGACAGATTCGTTTATGACGGGGAAATTAATATTTATCCCTGCGCGTGGACTTCATTCGCCCTTTCATATAACAGTTACACGGATAATTTGCAAGACGATCCGGCCAAAACCACAACAACTCAAACACAAATGACTCTGGGCAATAGTTTAAAGCTTTTTGGTCGCACTCTTTTAAACACATCCATATTGACCAATGCTTCCGTGGGCGAGCCGAAAATTATTCAGGATAATGAGACGACAACGCTTAATGTTTCCGTTCTTCAGCCGGTGAAAGATCATACCCTTAATGTCAGCGTGCAGAACACAAGCTTTAAGGATAATACCGGCTTGTCGCATGATTTGGACACGGGTCTTTTTTCTTTTAGCGGGGCGTTTAAAATTTCAAAAAAGATTTCTTTATCAGCCGGTTTTGTCGGTTCAACAACCAAAGACAAGGTTGATTCCACGCAAAGCGAAAACACTTCCATAACCGGAAATTTAACATATTCAATGCCGCAGAGAAGAATGGCTTTTCAAATATGGACTACCATGAATTCAAACATGAATGATTCGCTCACATATCCGTCCGATACCGGCAGAATGTCTATAAACGCGGAACTTTTATGGATTAAAGCCGAGAATTTAAAGTTAACTTTCGGGGTGGGTTCCGCTCAAAATACGGATAATCTCAATCCTCAAAATGACATAAGCGAAATAAGCGTTCTGACCAGATTCAACTATTCATTCTAAAAACAGATAGAAGCAAGATATATAAGGAGTCTTTTTATATATAGCTGAGGTTTTTTGGATAAGGCAACTTCTGTTTCTTGTGTAATCGTGTGGTTTGTTTTTTTCTTTTCTTGCTTCTGATTTCTGGCTTCTTACTTCTTTTTTTTCTTCATTTGTGATAAAGCGGCGAGATATTTTTTTAATTGCGTGTCGTTGGGGGATAATTTTAAGGCTTTTTTCCAAGTTCTTTCCGCTTGCCTGTAGTTTTTTAATTGCAGATAAGTTGACCCCAGTCTTTTAAGCGTCAATATGTCATTAGGTTCAAGCCTCAATACCGATTTTAATATTTTTATGGCAAGATAGTATTTGGAATCATATATTTGGCGAAGAGCGACATTTTTTTTATGTTCCACAATGCCTATGTTTGCCGGCTTGGTGGCGTTTAATTTTAATGAAGGTTTTTCTTTCTCAATCATTGCTATGAGGAGTCTGAATCTCTTGGCTTTCGGATATAATTCATGAGCGTATCTAAAGGCGTCATAAGCGAAGTCCAAATCCTCTTTTTCGATTATGTAGGCCAAAATGCCTTTTCCGGCTATATTATTGGCTTTGCCTTTTAGATAATTTCTCCCGATTATCGCGACAACGCTTTTTGTTCTTCTTTGATATTCCCAATAAAGCGGATTTGAAGAATCCGAAGCCAGCAATTCTTCAACCGTTAGTTTGGCTTGGGAATACTTTCCTTTTTTTATAAGCCGGAATAATTTTATTTTTAAGCTTGAAGATGTTTTTCCCAGTTTCGCGCGGGCTTCCTTAATCATGTTTTTTGCCGTTATCTGATGCGGATCAAGCTTAAGGATCATATTCCAATAGTCTATGGCTTTTTGATAATTTTTATCGCAGTAATTTTGAAAGGCTTTGTCATAGCAAATTTTTATCTGATCCGGCTCTTCATTTGAAAAATCGGTTTGAGCCGATAATAAATCGCCGCCGCATAAAAAAAATATAATTAAAATTATTTTTAAAAATCGCATGCTGTTATCTCCTAATTGTAAAATCACCTATATTGTATTATCTCCGTTTACGATTTTTCTGAGAACCGTGATTTCAATCCTTCTGTTTTTTGCTCTGCCTTGCGGCGTGTCATTTGGAACTATCGGGCGATATTCGCCATAACCGAGAGCGCTTAAAGTTTCCGCCGGAATTCCGTGTTTTATCATGAAATCAATAACCGAAAAAGTTCTTAAAAGTGAAAGCTGTCTGTTGGATTTGAATTTTTTGCCCACTATTTTCGCGGCATCGGTATGTCCTTCAACAATTATCGGTTTTTTTATTTCTTTGAGATTTTTTACCACCGGCTCAAGTATTTCATGGGCTTTGGATTTTAACTTTGCCGACCCCGAGTTAAACAGAACGGGAGCGGCAAATGTAATTTTGATTTTATTCTTAGTCATTTCCACGCCAAAAGTGCCGTCTTCAATATTTTTTTTTAATTTGTCTTCAATTTCTTTCGTCATATTTATTTCTTTAAGTTCATCTTTTGCTTCTTTTACTCCCAAATCCACCCTCATAGATGCCATGGCTTTTTGAAATTCGTTTTTGCTCGCGTAAGAAATCGCGTACAGAATCATGAAGAGTATCATCATATTCGTCATCAAAGCCGCGTATGGAATCATCCATAAATTGGGGGGGGCTTCAACTTTCTTCATTTTGCCGCCGCTTGCCCGCTATAAGCGGGCATATGTTTTTTTCGATTTTCAGCATATATTTACAAAATTTTGTCGGGTTACCCTACCACCTGCTTGCCCGCTATAAGCGGGCGTATGTTTTCTTTTGATTGTCCTTTGGACAATAAGCAGGTGGTAGGGTTATTTTCGTATTATCACCAATTCAATTCTTCTGTTTTTTATTCTTCCGGCGCGGGTTTTATTTGACGCGACCGGTTTATATTCTCCGTAAGCGGCGCTGATAATATTTTTCGGCGCTATGGGGAAATTGTCAGTCAAATAGTCCACGACAGTATTCGCTCTT